>NZ_JBSFOK010000040.1:0-88413 GCF_053587635.1 Streptomyces sp. NPDC003635
GCCCTCGTACTGGACGTACTTGGGCTTGTGCCCGGTGCGGCGAGAGTGCGTGCCGGGCGTCGCGACGGGGCGAACGTTGCCTGACGCGGCACTAGTGCCGGGGGAGCCGACTGGGGGCGGAACCGCGCGGCCGGCCTGGTCAGGCCGCCACGGGCTGTCGTGTCTTGGCGGGCGGCGCCCCTCGGGCGCGGGCGAGCGACACTCCCCCGCACCCAGAGGCAGGCGTCAGGCCGAAGGCTCCTCCGGCGTCGGATGTTCCGGATGGACATTCGCCCCTTCGGCGGAGCCCTTCCGCGCCGAACCCGCCTCGTCCGCGTCCGGCACCTCACCACCCCGGTCCTCTTCCGAGGGCTCAGGATCCACATCGATGTCCCATGGGTCCTCACCCTCACCGGCCTGCTGATCCGGCAGATCCCTGGGGACCGGCTCACTGTTCCGGTCGGTCACGGCGTCCTCCTTCCCTCGCGTCACCAGAGGCCTCACGCGAGTACCTCCCGCCCCCGGCGCGAAACGTCACCGGGGCGCCCGCTCCTCCAGCGCCGCCCGCCAGGCAGGCTGCGGCCCCTCGGGCGCGGGTTCGGCACGGCGCCCCCCGTGGGCGAAGAAGTCGGCCAGCGGAAGAATCGCCGCCCCGACGGTCACCGCGTCGGGCCCCAGCCCGCCGAGGTCGATCGCGACCCGCTCCGCGGGGTACCGCAGCGCGTACGCGCCCGCGTGCCGCCGTACGTCCGCCAGCAGCGCGGGCCCGAGCCGCAGCCCCGCCCATCCCCCGATCAGGATGCGCTCGGGCTGGAACAGATTGATCAGGTCGGACAGCCCGGCCCCGATGTACTCGGCGGTCTCGTCGAGGAGAACCCGCGCCGCGGGCTCGGGCTCGGCCCCGTCCGCCGGGTACGCGGCGGCGACCAGCGCGGTCAGGGCGCTCTCCTGGTCGGCGCCCTCCGGCGGACGTCCACCCGCCTCACGCCACCGCTCCAGCAACGCCTCCGCCCCGGCGTACGCCTCCAGGCAACCGAGCGCCCCGCACCGGCACCGGCGTCCCCCGACCCGTACCGTCAGATGCCCCCCTTCGACCGCCCGCCCGTCCTCCGCCTCCGGAGTGACGACACACGCGCCCACCCCCGAGCCGATCAGCACGACGATCGCGCTGTGCGCACCGCGGCCCGCCCCGAACCACATCTCCGCCTGGCCGAGGGTGCGGGCGCCGTTGTCGATGAAGCAGGGCACGCTCGTGGGCAGTTCGCAGCGCTCCCGGAGCAGTGACTCCAGCGCCACGGCGTCCCAGCCGATGGTCTGACCGTGCACCACGGCTCCACGGTCCTCGGTGCGCTCGACGATCCCGGGGACGCCGATGCCGACCCCGAGCAGCCGGTCCGGAGCGAGGTCGGCGGCGCCGAGCACCTCGGTGACGGCGTCACGGATGTGTCCGACGACGACGTCGACCTCGTACCCCTCGGCACCCAGCAACCTCTCGGCGCGGGCGAGTTCGGTGAGCGCGAGGTCGAACAGCTCCACGCGCACCCGGGTCTCCCCCACGTCCACACCGATCATGTGGCCGCTGCCGGGTGCCACCCTGAGCAGGGTGCGGGGCCGGCCGCCGTCGGAGTCGACGTTGCCCGCTTCCTCGAGCACACCGTCGGCGAGCAGGTCGGCGACGACGTTGCTGACCGAACCGGAGCTGAGCCCCGTGGCCGGCCCGAGCTCGAAACGGCTGAGGGGCCCGTCGAAGTAGAGGCGCTGCAGGACGGCCGAGCGATTGGCCCGCCGAAGATCGCGTACCGTGCGCCTGTTCCGCCCCACCATTGGCTCCCCCTGTCGACACGCCGTCCGATCTGGACGTCCTGGAAGATACCGGGTCAGCGGCTGAAGCCCGCGATCTCGTCCAGCGCGGCCACCAGCTCCGGTCCCACGACCTCCCGCGCCCAGCGCAGCCGCCCCCCGTCGACGGCGCGCGGGACCGTCTCGGTGAGCATGATCAGGTAGAGGTAGGCGCGGTAGAGGGCGAGCCGGAGCCGGGTGGGCCCGTCGAACTCGACCAACCCTCCCTCCTGCCGATAGCCACCGAGGAACGCCGTGTCCTTCTCGATGTCCCCCAGCAGAGCCAGCGAGACGAAGTCGGCGACCGGGTCGCCCCAGAACATGCGCTCCCCGTCGATCAGCCCGCCGATCCGGGGCGTGCCGGTGGAGTCGTCCACCAGGATGTTCCCCGGCCAGAGGTCGAAGTGGACCAGGGACGGGACGGTCACGTCGTCGAGGCAGGAGTAGGCGCTGCGGAGTGTCCCGGCGGTCTCCTCGACGGACCGGGGCAGCCAGGGGCGGTAGCGGCGGGCGTCGTCGAGGACGGCGTCGAGCATGCCGGTGAAGGCGGTCCGCCAGTCGGCGGCGAGCGGACCGAGAGCACCGGACGGATAACCGAACCCCGGCCCACCGACGCGGTGCAGTCGGGCCACCTGACGCCCCAACTCGCTTCGCAGGGCCTGTTGTTCGACCTCGCTGGGCGACTCGTCCCAGGCCTTCCCGGGGCAGGTCGTCATCAACAACTCCCGCGTGGTGGCGGCAACGACGCGCGGAGCGGCCACCCCGACGGTGGCGGCCCCCCGGTAGAACTCCGCCTCGGCGACCAGCAGTGCCCGTTCGTGCCGCATCCCCGGCACGTCCTCCGAGGGCGGCACCTTCAGCACGTACCGGCTGCCGTCGCCGAGCAGCAACTCCTCCACGGTGTTGTAGGTCCCACCGGTCAATGGGCGGACGCCAGTGAGCTCGCCGGGATCGAACCCCGCCGCCCCCAGAATCCGCCGGGCCCGCTCCCACGACTCCGCCCCCACGCCCCGCCCCTTCCCCTCTCGGCCGGCCGGCGTCCTCCAGGTACCGTCCGGCCGGGCATGCGCTCGCGGTACAGCGTACGAAACGCCTCCCCGAAATCGACGGCCTCGAAATTCACTGGCCCCTCCCGGAGCAAGACCTTTAACCTTAGGGAGAAACCTAGGAACCCTAGGCATTACACGAAGGCCTTACGTGAGCAACCAGCGGCAGGCGACCCGCGACGGGCGACAACCCAGGAGGCACCCATGCGAGCACTCACCGAGCCGGAGATCCGGAACTCGTTCGTCAACTGCTCGAAAGGCGAAGCCAAGCGACTGAGCGTGCCGCGGGAACTGGACCGGCTCCCGTGGGGCGACCTGGACTTTCTGGGCTGGCGAGATCCGGGGGCGCCCGACCGGAGCTTCCTCGTCACCGAGCGGGAGGGGCGGCTCGTCGGGGTCACCCTGCGTTTTCCGTCCCAGCAGCGCGGATTCCTGCACCGCAGCATGTGCTCGCTGTGCCTGACGACGCACCGGGGCGGCGGCGTCTCCCTGATGACCGCCCGCAAGGCGGGCCCGGCCGGCCGCGAGGGCAACTCCGTCGGCCTCTACATGTGCACCGACCTCGCGTGCTCGCTCTACCTGCGCGGCCGGAAGACCCCGGACTGGGGCCTGCGTATCGAGGAGAGCCTCACGCTGGAGCAGCAGATCGCGCGGACCGTGGGCAACCTGGCTGCCTTCCTGGACAAGCTGTACGCCTGAACCGGCGGCGGCCGAGAGGACGGACGTCGCGCCGCCGGGGATGATGAACAGGGTCGGGGCCCACGCACGCGGTCCACCGCCGTTTCATGATCACAGGTCGGGGGGTTTCCCCGGTCCTCCCGCCCGCGCCTCCCGTCAGGTGACCCCGAGTCGATCAACTCGGCCTCCTTGCGGAGTGTTGCAGTCCGCTTCACGGGGAACCGTGATCACGTTCGTTGCACCAGGAGAGGGAACGGCGCAAGGATGCTAGACGTACGACAGTGGCGGGTGTCGCGGGAGCGGCTGACGAGGCTGCGACGGGACCCCGTGGTCGTCCAGATGCTGCGCTCGACCGCGGCGGCGACGGTCGCGTACGTCATCGCCCTGCACCTGAGCCCAGAGAAGGCGCCGCTCACCGCGCCGCTGACGGCGCTGCTGGTCGTCCAGGTCACCCTGTACGCGACGCTCACCAACGGCGTGCGCCGGGTGAACTCCGTGGTGGCCGGGGTCGTCGTCGCCATCGCCTTCAGCCTTCTGGTGGGTCTGACCTGGTGGAGTCTGGCCCTGCTGATCCTGGCATCGCTGGTCGTCGGTCATCTGGTCCGGGTCGACGAGTACGTCCCCGAGGTCGCGATCAGCGCGATGCTGGTACTCGGTGTGACGACCGTCGGGGACACCGCGTGGGCGCGGATCCTGGAGACGCTGATCGGCGCGGTGGTCGGGCTCGCCTGCAACGTGCTGCTCGCGCCGCCGGTGTGGGTGGGCGAGGCGGGCGAGTCCATCGAAGGGCTGTCCCGCCGGGTCCGCCAGTTGATGCTGAGCATGGGCGAGGAGGCCGCGGGCCGTACGCCCTTCGAGCGCGCCGCCGCCCGGCTGCACGAGGCGCGCCGCCTGGACCACGACATCGTCGAGGTGGACGCCGCCCTGAGACAGGCCGAGGACAGCCTGCGGCTCAATCCACGGGTGCGTGAGGGCCTGCTGCACCGGGTGGTGCTGCGTACCGGCCTGGACACCCTGGAGATCTGCACGGTCGTCCTGCGCGTGCTCGCCCGCACCCTCACCGACCTGGCCAAGGAACGCGACCCCGACCCCCTGTTCGCACCGCAGATCGGTGCCGCGGTGGAGCAGCTGCTGTCGGAGATCGCGGATGCCGTGGTGAGCTTCGCGGTGCTGGTCACCGCCCATGTCAGCGAGAACGCCGAGTCCGCGGAGGAACGTCTCGCCAACGAGCTGCGGCACGCCGCGGCCACCCGCGACAAGCTCGCCCAGCTGCTGCTCGAGGAGGTCCAGCGTGACGCCCGCCAGTGGCAGCTGCACGGCGCCGTGCTGACCGAGGTCAACCGCATCCTCGACGAGATGGACACCGAGCACCGTTCCCGCCGGCTGCTGGAGGAGCTGGACCGGGTCTCCAGCGAGCAGCGTGAGCGCATGCCCCGGCTGACCCGGCTGCGGGAGACGGTGCGCACCGGCCGGAACCGACTGGCGGTCGTACGTCGTTCTAGGTGACGAAGTCAGCCGAAGGGGCGAGGGGCGAGCGGATGAGCGTACGGATCGACGGGAACACACTGACGCTGCCGGGTGGGGTGGCGGTGCGGTTCGTCCGCACGCTGCGGCTGCCCGAGACCGGCACGCACCCGCTGCCGCCGGGCCTCGGCGAGTTCCCGCTGCGGCGGGTGGCGGACTACCCCGACACCGTGCCGGAGTCCTGGCGGGCGCGCGGCGGGGTGATGCTGCCGATGTACCTGCGCGAGGCGATGTGGCTGAGCTTCGCCGGCACCACCGAGCCCGCCGCCCTCCAGGTCGGCGTCGGCAAGGTGTGCGCGGTCTCCGGCAAGCCGTGGAGCGACCGGCTGACCCGGGACCCGCAGAACTACGTCGTACTCCCCCGGCAGCCGTGGCTGGACGGGATCAACTCCGGCAAGGGCACGGTCCGCCAGTTCGTGGCCGTACCGCTCGGCCTCGGGGCCACCGTGGAGGGCCAGGTGACCGGGGAGGAGGTCTGGGGCGGGGTCCAGTTCCAGACGTTCCCGCTCGGGGAGGCGGCGCTGACGCGCTGGCGCGAGGAGGAGCGGCGCCGGGCCGAGCAGGCGCGGGCCTTCGCCGCGCCGCCCGGCGGTTACGGCGCGGCGATGCCGATGGCGATGGCGGCGCCGCCCGCTCCGGGCGCCGCACCCGGGGCCGCTCCGGCGGGCGCCCCCCGGTCCGCCCCGGCGATGGGCCTGGGCGTGGGCGGTTCGATGCGCCAGGAGGTCTACCGGGACGACCGTCCGGCGACGGACTGGTCCGAGGAACCGGCCGGCCGGGTCTTCGTCCACCTGGTCACGCCCCCGCAGTGGCGCGCCATCACCGGCGAGGAGCCGCCGCCGTCGCCCGTGGACCGCGCCGCGTACACCCGGGCGGGATTGCCCTGGTTCGACTACTACGACGACCAGGCGCAGGACCTCGCCCCCACGGACACCCTGGGGGCGGTGAAGCCGGTCGGCGACTGGCTCGGGGACGACCACGAGCCCTGGGCGCCGCCGTCGCCGGGCCAGGTGAAGCAGCTGAAGGGAAAGCCGGTCGACGACGGGGAGTGGTGACCTGGGAGTTTGCAACCGCCGCCGGCTCCGCGCGAGGGTGACTGTCCCGACGACGGACGACCCGAAGGTGGGCACATGGGCAGTGGTGGCGTGAGCAGGCGCCGGTTCGTCGGCGCCCTCGCGGGAACCGCCGCCGCGGCGGCCCTCCCGGCCTGCGACGAGGCGTCGGCACCGGCCACGGACACGGAGACGGGCAGGGGGACGACGTCCCCCGGGCCGAGCGCCTCCCGCGAGGCCGCGCGGCGCACCGGACCCCGGCCGCTGTATCTGGGCACGTACACCTCGGCCGAGGGCGGCGGACGGGGTGTCGGCATCGCCTCGTACGACGCCGCCACGGGTCGGGTCACCGGTGTGGGCACGGTCAAGGACGTCGCCGATCCGTCCTATCTCGCGCTCCATCCGGACGGCCGCACCCTGTACGCCGTGAACGAGCGGGAGGACGGCGCGGTGACCGCCGTCCGGCTCGCCGACCGCAAGGTCCTGGGCAGCCGGAGCACCGGCGGGGCCGCGCCGTGTCATCTGTCGGTGCATCCGGGCGGGCGCTGGCTGCTGAGCGCGAACTACGGCACCGGCAGTGTGGCCGTGCATCCCGTCGACGGCTCGGGCGCCCTCGGCGAGCGCACCGATCTGGTCGCGCACTCCGGTCCGGCGCCGGGGCCGGGCCAGGACGGTCCGCACGCCCACCAGATCGTCACCAGCCCCGACGGCGGCCATGTCCTCGCCGTCGACCTGGGCACGGACACGGTGTACACCTACCGCCTCGACGAGAGGAAGGGCACGCTCACCGAGGTTGCCCGCGCCCAGGCCCGGCCCGGTGCGGGGCCGCGCCATCTGACCTTCCATCCCGGCGGGCGGTACGCCTATCTCGCCAACGAGGTCGACAACACCGTCGCGGTCTGCGCCTACGACGCCCCGAGCGGCCGTATCACCGTCGGCGACGGGCAGCCCACAGGGACCGGATCGGGGACCAGCTACCCGGCGCAGATCCTGGTGACGGCGAACGGGCGGTACGCGTTTCTCGCCAACCGGGGCCACAACAGCCTCACCCGGTACGCGGTGGAGGCGGACGGGGCCCGGCTCAGACTGCTGGGCACGGTGCCGGTGGCCGGGGACTTCCCGCGCCAGATCGCCCTCTCGCCGGACGGCGGGCTGCTGTTCGCGGCGAACCAGCGGTCGAGCACCGTGAGCGTCTTCCACGTCGACGACGGCAGCGGTGAACTGCGGCTCGCGGGTGAGCCGTTCGCCTCACCCGTCGCCGTGTGTGCGCTGCCGCTGTAGGGGCCGCGGGCAGGCGGCCGCGCTCGCCTGTCCGAGCAGCACGTGCATGCGCTCGGTGAGCTGGGCGACGTCGTCGGCGGGCCGGTGGAACGGCAGGCGTACGTCGCCGTGGGCGCGGGTGCGCTCGATGCGCAGGGTCAGCCCGTGCCGGTCGACGGCGAGGGGCTGGACGCGGACCGCGCCGTGCAGGCTGTCGGGCTCGACGAGGCGGGTGAGCCGCTCGACCGCGTCGGAGTGGCAGTCGGCGAGGTGGGTCAGCAGCCGGGCCTCGGCGGTGGCCAGCGGGTCGGGACAGGCGGCGGCGAACTCGTCCAGGTCGACGACGACGGCGCCGCAGGGCCGGCGCAGCACCACACGCGTGGGGCGGAAGGCGAGATGTCCCTCCTCCGCCGCGAACCAGCCCGCCAGCCACAGCCGGGCCCGGATGCGGTTGCGCACGGGGACGGGCGAGACGTCGGCGAACTCCAGCACGGCGGACGGCTCTCCGCGCGGCGCGCAGATCGCGGCCGTCACCAGCGCGCTGTCCTCGGGCACGTGCAGGAGCACCCGGCCGTCCTCGGTCACGGTGTGCGCGCCGACGAACTCCTCCCGGCTGCCCTCCGCGGTCACCGCGCAGGACCACGCGGTGGCCAGTACCGACCGGGCGCGTTCCGCCGCGGCAGGCGTGGCCGTCCAGCTCTGGCTGTCACCCATTCCCATACCTCCTTAGGTAAGCCTTGCCTAACCTATCGAAGATCGGGGCGCACGCCAACCATGACGCGCGACCGTGCGCGGAGTCACTGGACGACTCGAGGCTCCCTCAGGGTGCGATGACGCCCAACAGGGCGCGGGCGCACAGGTCGCGCACCTCGTCCCGGGTCAGCTCCTCCGAGCCGCGCAGCCACTCCAGACACACGGCCGTGGTGAACGCCAGCCAGCCCCGCACGGCATACCGGGCATGGGGCCGCCGCTCGAGAACCGGGCCGAACTCGGGGTCGGCGGCCATCGCCGCGAGGATCTGCCTCTCCTGCGCGGCCAGGGCCCGCCGGTAGACCGTGCGCACGGCCCGGTCACCGGAGGCCTCGGCACGGTGGAAGGCCCGGAAGCCGTGCGCGTGCTCCTCGACGTACGCCAGGTAGGTGTCGAGGTTGGCGGTGAGCTGCTCGCGTACCGGAACGCCGGGCGCGGCGGCGGTCATGCGCAGCATGCGCTCGCTCTCGCGGTCCACGACGGCCGCGAAGAAGTCCCGCTTGGTCGGGAAGTAGTGGTAGAGCAGCCCGCGCGAGACACCGGCGATCTCGGCCACCTGCTCGATCCACACCTCGTCGTACGGGCTCTCCGAGAACAACCGCGCCCCGACGGCGAGCAGTTGCTCCCTGCGCTCCTCGTTGCTGAGCCGGCGCCGGGTGCGCTCGCCCTGGTTCGCGCTCATGTCCGCACCTTACTTGACGCCGGTTCAACAACCGGACCAGACTGAAACCGCGCTATTGAACCGACGTACAACACGCTCGACCTGCCGCAGGATCAAGGGAGATCGCGTCATGGCGGAGACGACGACCAGGTCCGCGCTGCCCAAGGGGTTCCGCAGCGCGGAGCAGGGCTGGCCCGAGTTGCACCGCATCCCGCATCCGCCCGGCCGGGTCCCGCTCCTCGGGGACGTCCTGGGCGCGAGCCGGACCAAGCCCTTGCAGGACTCGGTGCGGCACGCCCGCCGACTGGGGCCGATCTTCCGGCGCAAGGCGTTCGGCAAGGAGTTCGTGTTCGTGTGGGGCGCCGGTCTCTCGGGCGATCTCGCGGACGAGACACGGTTCGCCAAGCATGTGGGGCTCGGCATCGCCAACCTCCGGCCCGTCGTCGGGGACGCGCTGTTCACGGCGTACAACCACGAACCCAACTGGCAGCTCGCGCACGACGTCCTGGCGCCCGGGTTCAGCCGGGAGGCCATGGAGGGCTACCACGCGATGATGCTGGACGTGGCCGGCCGGCTCACCGGCCACTGGGACCGCGCCGCCACCACCGGCCGCACGGTGGACGTGCCCGGCGACATGACCAAGCTGACCCTGGAGACCATCGCGCGCACCGGATTCGGCCACGACTTCGGCTCCTTCGAACGCTCCCGCCCGCACCCCTTCGTGACGGCGATGATCGGCACCCTCGCCCACGCCCAGCGCCTGAACACCGTCCCCACGGCCTTCCTCCTCCGGCGGTCCGCGCGCCGCAACGACGCCGACATCGCCTATCTCAACCGCACGGTCGACGACCTGGTCCGGGCCCGCCGCACGACGAGCGGGAACGGCGATCTGCTCGACCGGATGCTGCAGACCGCCCACCCCGAGACCGGCGAGCGGCTCTCGCCCGAGAACGTCCGCCGCCAGGTCATCACCTTCCTGGTGGCCGGCCACGAGACCACCTCGGGCGCGCTGTCCTTCGCCCTCCACTACCTCGCCCGGCACCCGGACGTCGCCGCCCGCGCCCGCGCGGAGGTGGACCGGGTCTGGGGCGCCACGGCCCTGCCCGGCTACGACCAGGTGGCCAGGCTGCGGTACCTGCGCCGGGTCCTGGACGAGTCGCTACGGCTGTGGCCGACCGCCCCCGCCTTCGCCCGGGAGGCCCGCGAGGACACGGTCCTGGCCGGTGAGCACCCCATGCGCCGGGGTGCCTGGGCACTGGTCCTCACGCCGATGCTGCACCGCGACCCGGAGGTGTGGGGCGCCGACGCCGAACGGTTCGACCCGGACCGCTTCGACCCCAAGGCGGTACGCTCCCGGCCCCCGCACACCTTCAAGCCCTGGGGCACCGGCGCCCGGGCCTGCATCGGCCGCCAGTTCGCCCTCCACGAGGCCACCCTGGTCCTGGGCCTGCTGCTGCGCCGGTACACGTTTCGGCCGGACCCGGGCTACCGCCTCCGTGTGACAGAACGGCTGACGCTCATGCCGGAGGGGCTGCGCATGGGGTTGGAGCGGCGGGCACCGGTCGAGGCGGAGGCGGAAGGGCGTCGCTCGGTGGGTGAGGCGGAGCCGAAGGAGCGTTGCCCCCTGGGCGAAGCGGAGGAACGCTGTCCCGTGGGCGAGTCAGGCGAGGGACCGGGGACGAAAGATCACGCGCCCTGACCCGACCGCCCCGCCTGCCCCCGGAGCCCTCTGCCGCACCCACTCGGACCGCACGCCCCCGGCGCGCTCCCGAGGCGTACGCCCGCACCACCGGGCACCTTCAGATCCCTGCCGTCCAATGCGCGGGGCGCGTCAGTAGACCCGGCAGCCTCGTCCCCTCGCTCCCCCTGGCCGCGTTCAGTTGCGGCTGGGTGACGAAGAAGGCGTCGGTCAGGTCCGCGTCCGTGAGGTCGGCGTCGCGCAGGTCCGCGCCCAGGAGCTCCGCTCCGCGCAGGTCCGCGCCGGTGAGGTCGGCGGCGATCAGGTAGGCGCCGCGGAGGCTGATGCCGCGCAGGTCCGCGCCCTTGAGGCGGGCGCCCATCAGGTCGGCGCCCCGGCGGTCCTTGCGCCGACCGCGCAGACCCGCCCGCGTCAGCTCGCTCGCCCGCGTCAGGAGCGCGCCCACCTGCTGCCGGTGCGCACCCACATCCAGCCCGGCCAGTTCCTCCGGGGTGCCCGCGGCGAGTTCCTCGGTCTTCCTCAACAGCCCGCGCAGATCACCGTGGACCGGGCGGGCGGCGGGCAGGGTCAGCGCCTCGGCCAGGTACCAGAGCAGCTCGTGCAGCTGGCGCACGACCGGGAACACGTCGAACATGCGCCGCGCGTCCTCGGCGGGCCCGGCGCGCCAGTCCCGCCCGCCGAAGGTGACCTGCGAGACCCGCTGGCCGGCGCCGAAGCAGTCGTAGACCGTGCAGCCGGTGAAGCCCTGCTGCCGCAGCCGGGCGTGGATGCCGCAGCGGTGGTCGTCCCGCAGGTTGCGGCAGGGCGTACCGGCCTGCTTGTCGACCGCGAAGTCGGCCGAGGCCGCGAACGGCAGGGCGACGCAGCACAGCCCGAAGCAGTTCGCGCAGTCGCCGCGCAGGCCGGCCGGGTCGAGGGTGAGGTCTCGCATACCGACCAGCCTACGGGCGCCTGTGCGCCGCTCACTCCCCCAGGTCAGGCAGCTCCAGCCGGTGCAGCCGCGCGGGGTCGGCCAGGATGTACATGCCGGTGATCCGGCCGTCGGCGACGGTGAGGCCGGTGACCGACATCAGCTTGCCGCCGGGCGCGTTCAGCATGCCGAGCTCGCCGTTGACCAGCACGAACCGGGCGTGCTGCGCGAACTCGCTGAACAGCATGGCCTGTTCGGCCACGGGCCGCGCCCCGCGCACCAGCTTCGAGGCCGCCACCCCGCCGACCAGCGCCCCGGAGTCGGCGCGCAGCACGATCTCGGGGTCGAGGACTTCGAGCAGGGCGTCGAAGTCCCCGGCCCGGCAGGCCGCCATGAACGCGTCGAGGACCTTGCGCTGTTGTGCGAGGTCGGGCTCGGCGGACGGCGTGGCCCCCTGGACCCGGCGCCGGGCCCGGCTGGCGAGCTGCCGGGTGGCGGCCGGGGTGCGCTCCACGATCCGCGCGATGTCGTCGAAGGGCACGGCGAACATGTCGTGCAGCACGAACGCCAGCCGCTCGGCGGGCTCCAGCGTCTCCAGCACCACCAGCAGGGCGAGGCCGACCGTGTCGGCCCGGACCACTTCCTGTTCCGGGTCGACCTGGGACAGCGGCCGGATCACGGGGTCGGGGACGAAGGTGTCGTCGAGCGGGTCCTCACGCCGCGTGGTGCGCGAGCGCAGCATGTCCAGGCAGATCCGGCCGACCACGGTGGTCAGCCAGCCGCCGAGATTGCGGATGTCCTCGCCGTCGCTGCGGCTCAGCCTCAGCCAGGCCTCCTGAACCGCGTCCTCCGCCTCGGCGAGCGATCCCAGCATCCGGTAGGCGACGGCGTTGAGGTGGTCCCGGTGCTCCTCGAACCGCGCCGCCTGCGCCTCGGCCCCCGTCCCGGCCGTCACCGGCTGAACACCTCGAAGGCCACCGCGGGCTTCCCGCCGAACCGCTCCCCCGTCGCCGTGGCGTGCTGGGTGAGGAAGCCTCGGACGTACGTCTCCGGGTCCTCGTCCGTCAACGCCTCGATGTAGGCGCGGTGTTCGAGCAGCGAGTGCACCGCCCGCTCCAGACCGGGCGTGGCGTCCACCGCGTGGGTGGGCGTGCTGGACCCTGCGACGGCGACCCAGCGCACCCCGTTCCAGGGTTCGAGCCCCTGTTCCACGAGCTCGGGGAAGATCCACCGGTTGCCGGCGTCACCGGCCGCGTCGAGGGTGGCCCGGCCCACCGCGACATGGTCCGGGGTGTTCCAGGCGACACCTCCCCAGGTGTCCCGGTGGTTGAGGGTGATCACCAGTTCGGGACGGTGGCGGCGGATCGCGGCGGCGATGTCCCGGCGCAGGGCCGTGCCGTACTCGATGACGCCGTCCCGGTGGTCGAGGAACTCCACCACCGACACCCCCACCACCGCCGCGCTGGCCCGCTGCTCCCGCTCCCGCAGCGGACCGCACACGGCGGGCTCCATCGTGTCGATCCCGGCCTCGCCCCGGGTGGCCAGCACATAGGCGATCTCCCGGCCCTGGTCGGTCCAGGCGGCGACGGCCGCCGAGCATCCGTACTCCAGGTCGTCCGGGTGCGCCACGACGGCGAGAGCCCGCTGCCAGTCCTCGGGCATGGGCCGGAGCTGAGTGATCATCGGCTCGGTCATGTCCGCAGACTAGCCCGCGGCGCCCCGCGCCGACCTCACAATTCGTCGCGCGTCAGCGCCAGGAGCCGGTCGAGCACCCGGGGGCCGCCCGCGCGCACGCCGTCGTGCTCGAACTCGTCGGTGACCCAGGTGCGCAGCCCGCGGATCGTGCGGGCCGTGGCGAGGGAGTGGGTCGTGTCGACGTACATGTCGTCGTGGTAGATCGCCGCGGCGGCCGGGACCTCGTTGGCGGCGAGGCGCGTCGGGTCGTACAGCGGTGTCCAGTCGGTGCGCGCGGCGAGGAGTTCGGCGGTCTCGCGCAGGGGGCGCAGGGCCGGGTCGCAGTCGAACATCCAGGGGTGGATGGTCTCGCCGGTGAAGAGCAACGGGCCGTCGCCCGCGAGGGTCTTGGCCGCGTCGAACTGCGGGAACTCGGCGCGGACCCGTTCGGCCGACCAGGCCGTGGGGCGGGCGTCCTGACCGTAGATCGCCTCGTGGACGAGGGCGTAGAGCGGGTGACCCGCGTACGACAGCAGGCCCTGGACCTCTTCCTGGAAGGCGTCGGAGAGGGTCATGCCCTGGGCGGCGCGGACGAAGGCGTGCTCCAGGAGGTAGTGCAGGCGGTGGCTGCCCTCGCCGCCGCCGAGGAGGATGCCGAGCGACTGGAAGGCCTCCGCCGTGAGGCGGTAGCCGTTGGCGAGCACGACCTCGTGGCTCAGCAGGTGGTCGGCGATGCGGCGGGCCCGCTCCACGTCCTGCGGGTAGCGGGCGTAGTGCGCGGTGACCTTGCGCTCGATGCGCGGGTAGGCGGCGCGGTAGACCTCGTCCGCGTGCGCGTCGAGTGAGGGCAGGCCGCCGGTGACGACCGCGGCGGCCAGGCCCTCGGGGGCGGTGGAGAGATAGTTGACCGCGCAGAAGCCGCCGAAGCTCTGGCCGAGGACGGTCCACGGGGCACCGCCGGTGACGGCCGGGCGGATCGCCTCGCAGTCCCGGACGATCGAGTCGGCGCGGAAGTGCGTGAGGTAGTCGGCCTGCGCGGCGGGTCCGCCGCGCAGCGGGAGCGTCTGGCGGTTGGCGGGCGTGGAGTGTCCGGTGCCGCGCTGGTCGAGGAGGAGGACGCGGTACTCCTTCAGAGCACGGCCGAGCCAGGCCTGCTTGCCGACGAACCGGTTCGCCCCGAAGCCGGGGCCGCCCTGGAGGTAGACCAGCCACGGCAGGTTCTGGTGCACCCGGTCACCGGCGACGACCTCACGGGCGTAGAGCTCGATGCTCTCCCCCGCCGGGTCGTCGTGGTCGAGGGGCACGGTGAAGTGGCGGTCGGTGAGGACGACGCCGGGCTGGCGGTAGGTCGCGGTCAACAGGGCTCCCGGGACGGACGGATGTTCAGGCGCGTCCCAGTTCAGCACATGTGCGTCCGATATCCGATCCCCGGGATCATGAAATCGTACTGAACGCCGGATCAGCGGGCCGAGAGACTGGAGCGCCGTACCACCAGCTCGGGCTGGAGCACGACCCGCCGGTGCTCGTGCGCCCGTGCGCCGCCCTCGCCCTCGGTCTCCTCCAGGAGCAGCTCGGCCGCCAGGGCGCCCATGGTGACGGCGGGCTGCCGTACCGAGGTCAGGGGGACGGCCGCGGCGGCGGCGAACTCGATGTCGTCGTAGCCGACGATGGCGAGGTCGTCGGGGACGCTGACGCCGGCCGCGTACATCGCCTGCAGAACGCCGAGGGCGAGCAGGTCGTTGGCGCAGAACACGGCGGTGGGGCGATCGGCGAGGCCGAGGAGGCGGGCGCCCGCGTCCCGGCCCGCGGCGACGTCGAGCCGCTCGGTGGGCAGCTCGCGCAGCACCTCGGGGCCGAGCCCGGCCTCGGCGAGCGCGGACAGCGCGCCGGTACGGCGGTCGCGGACCTGGTTCAGGCTGGGCGGGCCGCTGACGTACGCGAGGGAGCGGTGCCCGGCGTCCACGAGGTGGCGCACGGCGAGCGCGCCGCCCGCGACGTCGTCGACGGAGACCGAGCACTCCGTGGTGCCCTCGGCGACCCGGTCGACGAGGACGAAGGGGATGTTGTGCCGACGGAACGTCTCGATGTTGCGCCCGGTGGCGTCCGCCGGGGTCAGCAGCACCCCGCGCACCCGCTGCTCGGCGAAGAGCGACAGATAGTCGGCCTCCTCCGCGGCGTTCTGCGCGCTGTTGCAGACCATCACGCCGAGTCCCGCCTCGCGTGCGGCCCGCTCGGCGCCGCGCGCCACGTCGACGAAGAAGGGGTTGCCCATGTCGAGGACGAGCAGCCCCATGATCCGGCTGCGGCCCGCGCGCAGTTGGCGTGCGGACTCGCTGCGGACGTAGCCCAGCCGGTCGATCGCCGACAGCACCCGTGCCCGGGTCTCGGTGGCGACCGTGTCCGGGCGGTTGATGACGTTCGAGACCGTGCCGACGGAGACTCCGGCGGCACGGGCGACGTCCTTGATACCCACCGACTGGGCCATCAGGCAGGGACCTCCAGAGGAACGAGGGGCGGCGGGCGGGACGGCCTTCACATTACCGTCAGACCGCCCTTCGACGGCATCGGTCGAACGGCCACGGCCGCGATCAGGCGGGCAGCCGGAAGTCGACGACGCGGAGCGCCGAGGGGGTCGTACCGGTGGACCTGACCTGGTACATCACCGACAGGGTGTCGTCCTGCGCGATGCGGGTCTCGTCGATCACGACCTCGCCGAAGGCGTTCAGCCCGGCGGCGACGCCGTCGTAGAGCAGTGTCCAGTCGGTGTGGCCGGACGCCTGGGAGGCGCCGGCGATCCGGCCGAACGGGAAGATCGCATAGGCGTTGTCGTACTTGTCCAGGACCAGCTTGGTGCGCTGGCTGGAGTTCAGCGGGACCGGGATCTCGCTCTTCTGCCAACGGCCCGAGGCGTTCTTGCGGACGTGGAAGGCGCGGCCGTTGGCGGTGCGGTCGGCGACGTAGTCGGTCGTGCACTGACCGAATCGACCGGGTACGTAACTAATGATCGCGTGTGGCAGACCGGTCGAGTCGGTGAACTGGCTCTCCTGGTTCATGAGCGAGTGGTCCGGATTGAGCGAGTCGATCACCAGGCCGCCGTCGGTGACCGCCACCTTGTCGGAGCCGCCCGTGGTGCCGACGACCGTGCCCGCGTCGGTGCGCCAGGTCCGACCGCGGTCGTCGGAGTAGACATAGCCGGTGTCGTGGTTGGTGATGCCGCCGCCGTCGCACATCACGGCGCCGTTCTGCTCGCGCCAGGTGAAGAAGGAGTGCAGGCGCCCCTTGCGGTCGTAGTCGATGCCGTGCAGATACATGTTCCGGACGGCCGAGGAGCCGTGCTCGCTGCTGTACGTCCCGGTGGACGACGTCCACTCCCCCAGCGCGGTCCACGTCGAACCGTCGTACTCCGCAAGGGCGTTGCGGCCGTTGCCGGAGACGCCGACCCGGTAGCTGAGCTGAAGGCGACCCTCGGGGGTGGCGATGAACTGGGGGTAGGTGAACTGGCTCGTCAGGGTCAGGCCGTCCAGGGTGGGCTGGGGCGCGCCGAAGCGGCTCGCGGTCCACGACAGCCCGGCCGGGTTGTCCAGCAGTCCGGCGACCGACTTGACGTAGGTGAAGCCGTCGCTGTGCGAGTCCATGTTGAGGTGCAGTCGGCCGTCGGTCCGCGAGACACCCATGGAGATGACGTTGTGGGAGTCGTTGTAGCGGAGCGTGTGCCCGACCTCGACCGTGGACCAGGCGGTGGCGCCGAGGGCACGGCGGCCGACGACGGCGTTGCGGTCGGCGGTGTACCAGGCCGCGTACTGGTAGCCCTTGCAGGTCAGCAGGCCGTTCTTCTGGAAGGAGTTGTTGTTGACCAGGCCGTCGTAGGAGACGAAGAAGACGGCCTGTGAGTCGAGCGTGGTGGTGCCGGTGAGGGTGACGGAGGGTCCGGGGCCGGCGGCCCGCGCCGTACCCGGGGCGGCAGCGGTGGCCAGCAGCGCGGTGGCCAGCACAGTGCGTCTTCTCATGAACTCGGCTCCGGTTCAGGCTAGATGGAAGACTTCGGTGAGGGGTTTCATCGATGCGTCGGGTCGGGCGCCGTCCAGCGACTCGAAGAACGGCGCCATCTCCGCCTGCCAGCGGGCGTTGACCTCGGTGGCCTCCATGCCGGCCCGGGCCGCGGCGAAGTCCTCGGTCTCCAAGTAGCCGACCAGCAGGCCGTCTTCGCGCAGGAAGAGCGAGTAGTTGTGCCAGCCCGTGGCCGAGAGCGCGCCGAGCATCTCCGGCCATACGGCGGCATGCCGCTCGCGGTACTCGTCGAGACGGTCCGCCCGGACCTTCAGCAGAAAGCACACGCGCTGCATCAACAGCCCCCTGGAGCTCAGAAGTCGTACTGGTCGATGTTCTTGGCGTCGAACACGGTCGGCTTGCCCAGGCTGATCACGCCGTCCTTGCCGATCGTGTACTCGCCCATGTCACCGGCGGTGAACGTCTCGCCCTCCTTGCCGGTGATCTGCCCGGACACCAGCGCCACGGCGGTACGGGCGGCCAGCTCGCCGAGCTTGGCCGGGTCCCACAGCTCGAACGCCTCGACGGTGCCGTTCTTGACGTACTTGCGCATGTCGTTCGGGGTGCCGAGACCGGTCAGCTTGACCTTGCCCTTGTACTTCGAGCCCGACAGGTACTGGGCGGCGGCCTTGATGCCGACGGTCGTCGGGGAGATGATCCCCTTCAGATTCGGGTACTCCTGGAGCAGGCCCTGGGTCTGCTGGAAGGACGCCTGCGCGTCGTCGTTGCCGTACGCGACCTTCACCAGCTTCATGTCCTTGTACTTCGGATCCTTGAGCTCGTCCTTCATGAACTCGATCCAGGTGTTCTGGTTGGTCGCGGTCTGCGCGGCCGACAGGATCGCGATCTCGCCCTTGTAGCCGATCTGCTCGGCGAGCAGCTGCACCTCGGTACGGCCGAGGTCCTCGGCGGAGGCCTGCGAGACGAAGGCGTTGCGGCAGTCGGCCTTGGTGTCGGAGTCGTAGGTGACGACCTTGATGTCGTTCTTCATGGCCTGCTTGAGCGCGGTGCACAGGGCGCCGGGGTCCTGCGCGGACACGGCCATCGCGTCGACCTGCTGCTGGGTGAGCGTGTTGACGTAGCTCACCTGTCCCGCGGTGTCGGTGGCGCTGGACGGCCCGACCTCCTTGTAGCTGTTCCCCAGCTCCTTGAGCGCCGCCTCACCGCCCTTGTCGGCGGAGGTGAAGTAGGGGTTGTTGACCTGCTTGGGCAGGAACCCGACGGTCAGCCCCTTCTTCAGCTCGGCATTGGGGTCGGCCTTGCCGGCGGTCGCGGCGGAGGCGTCCTCCTTGGCGACGTCCTCCTTGGTGGTGCCGCCACAGGCGGTGAGGGCGAGGGTGAGGGAGGTGACGGCGGCGAGCAGTGTGGAGGCACGCCGGACGGATGACTTACGCATGGAGGGGTTCCTTTGAACGAGGGTGAGCGGAGGCGCGCCCCAGGGGCGCGGGGAACTGCGCGACCAGCCACGACGGCGGCTCAGCCGGACGATTGCGCACGCATTACGGCGATCTGCCGGGCAACCCGGGGCCCGAGCACGGAAAGAACAAGCAGCACACCGGTGACCAGGATCTGCGTCTGCGCGGAGACGTCCTGAAGACTCATGACGTTCTGCAGTGCACCGAGCAGGAACACACCGGCGATCGCGCCACCCAGCGTGCCCTTGCCACCGTCGAAGTCGATGCCACCGAGCAACACGGCGGCCACGACGGACAGTTCGAGCCCGGTGGCGTTGTCGTACCGAGCGGACGCGTAGTGCAGCGCCCAGAAGATGCCGGTGAGCGAGGCCATGAACCCGGTCACCGTGAACAGGACGAGCTTCTGCCGCTTGACCCGGATCCCGGCGAACCGAGCCGCCTCCTCGCTCGCCCCGATCGCGAACAGTGACCGCCCGAAGGGCATGGCGTGCAAGACGATCACAGCGATCGCGAGCAACACCAGGAAGGGCAGCAGCGCGTACGGGATGAACGTGTCGCCGATCCGACCGGAAGCGAAGTCCAGGTACGGGGTGGGAAAGTCGGTGACCGCGTCGGAGCCGAGCACGATCTGCGCGATGCCCCGGTAGGCGGCGAGCGTTCCGATGGTCACCGCGAGCGACGGCAGCCCCAGCCTGGTCACCAGCAGACCGTTGATCAACCCGCACACCACACCGATCAGCAGGCAGATCGGAATGATCGTCTCGACGGTCATGCCCTGGTTCCACAGGGCACCCATCACCGCCCCCGAAAGCCCCGCGGTCGAAGCGACCGAAAGATCGATCTCACCGGAGACGACCAACAGGGTCATCGGCAGCGCGATCAGGGCGATCGGAAGCGTGTTACCGATCAAGAAGGACAGGTTGAGCGAGTTGCTGAACCCGTCGACGAACCCGAAGGACAGCAGCAGCACGACGATCAGGAGGGCGCCGACCACCGTGTCCCAGCGGATCGCGCGCGTGAGGGAGTCAGGCATGGCGGGCGTTCCTCTTCTTCAGGGCCGAGGCCACGCGCAGCGCGACGACCCGGTCGACCGCGATGGCGAGGATGAGCAGGATGCCGTTGATGGCGAGCACCCAGACGGAGCTGACACCGAGCGCGGGCAGCACACTGTTGATGGAGGTCAGCAGCAGCGCGCCGAGGGCGGCGCCGTACACGCTGCCGGAGCCGCCGGTGAAGACGACGCCGCCGACCACGACGGCGCTGACGACGGTGAGTTCGTAGCCGTTGCCGGTGCCGGAGTCGACGTTGCCGAACCGGGCGAGGTACATCGCGCCCGCGAGGCCGGCCAGCGCGCCGCAGAACGTGTACGCGGCCAGGATCCGCTTGCGCACCGGGATTCCGGCGAGGCGAGCGGCCTCCGGGTTGGAGCCGAGGGCGTACAGCTCGCGCCCGCTGCCGAAGTGCTTGAGGTAGTAGGCGGTGGCGATCAGGACGGCGAGGGCGATGAGCGCGAGATACGGCACCGCGGAGAGGCCGCCGGAGCCGAAGTCGACGAAGCCGTCCGGGAGGTCGGCCGCGGTGATCTGCCGGGAGCCGACCCAGATGGAGTCGATGCCGCGGATGATGTACAGGGTGCCGAGGGTGACGACGAGGGCGGGTACCTGGCCGAGGCTGACCAGCAGGCCGTTGAGCAGACCGAAGCCGATGCCCATGAGCACCGCGAGCAGCACGGCGACGACCGGGTTCCCGCCGCCTTGGAGGTACGTACCGGCGGCGAAGGCGCTGATGCCGAGCGTGGAGCCGACGGAGAGGTCGACGTTGCGGGTGATGACGACCAGCGACTGGCCGACGGCGACCAGCACGAGGATCGTCGCGTTGAGCAGCAGGTCCTTGATGCCCTGCTCGGTCAGGAACTCGCTGTTGCCGGCCTGGGTGACGGCGATCATCACCAGGAAGACGACGAGGATGGCCAGTTCGCGCATCTTGAAGACACGGTCGACCAGCCGGGTCGCGCCCGCCTTGGGCGCCTCGGCGACAGGGGCTGGCTGAGGAGTGGTCACCGTCATGCGGCGGCCCTCCCCGTGGCTGCGGCCATCACGGTTTCCTCGGAGGCTTCGGAGCGGGGGATCTCGGCGGCGAGGCGGCCTTCGTGCATCACCAGCACGCGGTCGGCCATGCCGAGGATCTCGGGCAGGTCGGAGGAGATCATCAGGACGGCGACCCCGTCGGCGGCGAGTTCGGAGAGCAGCCGGTGCACCTCGGCCTTGGTGCCGACGTCGATCCCCCGGGTCGGTTCGTCGACGATGAGCACCTTGGGGCCGGTGGCCAGCCACTTGGCGAGGACGACCTTCTGCTGGTTGCCGCCGGACAGGGTGGAGACGGCGTCGGCGATCCGGGCGTACTTCACCTGGAGCTTGACGGCCCAGTCCAGCGAGCGGCTGCGTTCGGCGCCGCGGTCCATCAGGCCGCCCTTGACGGTCGTACGCAGCCCGGTGAGGCCGATGTTGCGCTCGATGGACATGTCCATCACCAGGCCCTGGGCGCGCCGGTCCTCGGGGACGAGGGCGAGGCCGGAGGCCATGGCGGTGGAGGGGGCGCCGTTGACGAGGTTCTTCCCGCCGACGCTGACCTCGCCGGCGTCCCAGCGGTCGATGCCGAAGACGGCCCGGGCGACCTCGGTGCGGCCCGCGCCGACCAGTCCGGCCAGGCCCACGATCTCACCGCGCCGGACCTCGAAGGAGACGTCGGTGAAGACGCCCTCACGGGTCAGCCGGCGCACGCTGAGCGCGACCTCGCCGGGCTCGACGTCCTGCTTGGGGTACAGCTCCTCCAGGTCGCGGCCGACCATCCGCCGTACGAGATCGTCCTCGGTCATGCCCGCCACCGGCTCGCTGGCGATCCAGGCGCCGTCGCGCAGGGTCGTCACGCGCCGGCAGATCTCGAAGATCTCCTCGAGTCGGTGCGAGATGAACAGCACGGCCGCGCCCTGCTCGCGCAGGGTGCGTACGACCCCGAAGAGGCGGGCGACCTCGCTGCCGGTGAGGGCGGCGGTCGGCTCGTCCATGATCAGGACGCGGGCGTCGAAGGAGAGGGCCTTGGCGATCTCCACGATCTGCTGGTCGGCGATGGACAGGCCGCGCGCCGGGCGCTCGGGGTCGAGTTCGACGCCGAGGCGCCGCATCAGGGCCAGGGTGGCCGCGTGGGTGGCCTTGTGGTCGATCCGGCCCAGGGCGCGGCGCGGCTGGCGGCATATGAAGATGTTCTCGGCGATCGACAGGTCGGGGAAGAGCGTCGGCTCCTGGTAGATCACGGCGATGCCCGCGTCCCGGGCGTCGCCGGGGCCGTGGAAGGTGACGGGCGCGCCGTCGAGCAGTACCTGGCCGGCGTCGGGCCGGTGCACTCCGGCGAGCGTCTTGATGAGGGTCGACTTGCCCGCGCCGTTCTCTCCGGCGAGGGCGTGCACCTCCCCGGGCAGCAGCTCCAGGGAGACGTCCCGCAGGGCGCGGACCGCGCCGAAGGACTTCGAAACGTCCCTCAGCGCCAGTACCGGGGCCGGACCCGTGGTGGACGGGTGGGTCATGGGGGCTCCTCGACGACGTCGGCGGGACGGCCCTCGCGACGTCGTGAAAGGTTTCAACTTGGTTGCCGGGACGTTAGGCACGCCGCGCATGTCACGTCAATGGGTTCGTATCGAAAAACTTTCGATGAATGAAGGTCACGGCGGAGTCACGAGTAACTGGCTCGGGTCCGGGGCTTGACACCCCCTCGGGGGGCTCATAGCTTCCCGTCTTGAATCGTTTCACCACGGTGCACTTCTGACGTTCCACCGTGCTGCGTTTGTGAAGACTTTCCGACCCGATGTCACAGGAGCCCGAAGTGACCGACCTCGCCGCGGTGAAGGCCGCGCTCAAGACCCAGGCCGTCGAGACGCCGTCGTGGGCGTACGGAAACTCGGGGACCCGGTTCAAGGTGTTCGCCCAAGCGGGGGTGCCACGGACGCCGCGGGAGAAACTGGAGGACGCGGCGCAGGTGCACGCCTTCACGGGAGTGGCGCCGACGGTGGCGCTGCACATCCCGTGGGACAAGGTCGAGGATTATGCGGCGCTGGCGAAGTTCGCCGAGGCGCGGGGTGTGCGCTTGGGCGCGATCAACTCGAACACGTTCCAGGACGACGACTACAAGCTGGGCAGCATCTGTCATCCGGACGCCGCCGTGCGGCGGAAGGCCGTTGATCATCTGCTCGAGTGCGTCGACATCATGGACGCGACGGGCTCAGCCGATCTGAAGCTGTGGTTCGCGGACGGGACCAATTACCCCGGGCAGGACGACATCCGGGCGCGGCAGGACCGGCTGGCGGAAGGGCTGGCCGAAGTGTACGAGCGCCTGGGGGACGGGCAGCGGATGCTGCTGGAGTACAAGTTCTTCGAGCCGGCCTTCTACACGACCGACGTGCCGGACTGGGGGACCGCGTACGCGCACTGTCTGAAGCTCGGGCCCAAGGCGCAGGTTGTGGTCGACACCGGGCATCACGCACCCGGCACCAATATCGAGTTCATCGTCGCGACGCTGCTGCGTGAGCAGAAGCTCGGAGGGTTCGACTTCAACTCCCGGTTCTACGCGGACGACGACCTGATGGTGGGGGCCGCGGATCCGTTCCAGTTGTTCCGGATCATGTATGAGGTGGTGCGCGGGGGCGGGTTCTCGCCCAGGGTCGCGTTCATGCTCGACCAGTGCCACAACATCGAGGCGAAGATTCCGGCGATCATCCGGTCAGTGATGAATGTGCAGGAAGCGACGGCGAAGGCGCTCCTCGTTGACCGCGTCGCTCTTGCCGAGGCGCAGGCCTCCGGGGACGTGCTCGGGGCCAATGCCGTGCTGATGGACGCGTACAACACGGATGTGCGGCCGCTGCTGCGTGAGGTGCGCGAGGAGATGGGGTTGGACCCCGAGCCCCTCGCCGCGTATGCGCGGTCCGGGTGGGCCGAGAAGATCGTTGCTGAGCGAGTCGGCGGGGAGCAGGCCGGTTGGGGCGCGTAAGCGTCTGCCGGGTTCTGTTCGTCGCGGGGTGCGCGCCGGTCGCGGCTGGTCGCGCGGTTCCCCGCGCCCCTAGGTAAGAGCACGCACCCCTCTTTCGAGAAAGTAAGGAATCTCCATGGCCGCCCACTCCGAAGCCGCCGCCCTCCTCGCTCGTTCCCATCGGCTTGGCTCCGATCCCCGCAACACCAACTACGCCGGGGGCAATGCCTCCGCCAAGGGCACCGACACCGATCCCGTGACGGGGGGTGATGTGGAACTGATGTGGGTCAAGGGGTCCGGTGGGGACCTCGGGACGCTCACCGAGGATGGGCTCGCGGTGCTGCGGCTGGACCGTATGCGCGCGCTCGTCGATGTCTATCCCGGTGTCGAGCGCGAGGACGAGATGGTCGCCGCGTTCGACTACTGCCTGCACGGCAAGGGCGGTGCCGCTCCCTCCATCGACACCGCCATGCACGGTCTGGTCGAGGCCGCTCACGTCGATCATCTGCATCCGGACTCGGGGATCGCGCTCGCCTGCGCCGCCGACGGGGAGAAGCTGACCGCCGAGTGCTTCGGGGACACCGTGGTGTGGGTGCCCTGGCGGCGACCCGGGTTCCAGCTCGGGCTCGACATCGCCGCCGTGAAGGCCGCGAACCCGCAGGCCATCGGGTGTGTGCTCGGCGGGCACGGGATCACCGCCTGGGGGGACACCTCCGAGGAGTGCGAGCGCAACTCGCTGCACATCATCCGGACCGCCGAGGCCTTCCTGGAGGAGAAGGGGAAGGCCGAGCCCTTCGGACCCGTCATCGAGGGGTACGAGGCTCTCGGCGAGGGTGAGCGCGGGGAGCGGGCGGCGGCTCTGGCGCCGTACGTCCGTGCCGTCGCCTCTCAGGACAGGGCTCAGGTCGGACACTTCACCGATTCCGACGTCGTCCTCGACTTCCTCGCCCGCGCCGAGCACCCCCGGCTCGCCGCGCTCGGCACCTCCTGCCCGGACCACTTCCTGCGCACCAAGGTGCGGCCGCTGGTGCTTGATCTGCCGCCGACCGCTCCGCTGGACGAAACCGTGGCACGGCTGAAGGAGCTGCACGCCGAGTACCGCGAGGAGTACGCCGCCTACTACGAGCGGCACGCCCTGCCCGACTCCCCCGCGATGCGCGGGGCGGATCCGGCGATCGTGCTGATCCCCGGCGTGGGCATGTTCTCCTTCGGCAAGGACAAGCAGACCGCCCGGGTCGCGGGCGAGTTCTACGTCAACGCCATCAATGTCATGCGGGGCGCGGAGGCCGTGTCGACGTACGCGCCGATCGAGGAGTCCGAGAAGTTCCGCATCGAGTACTGGGCCCTCGAGGAGGCCAAGCTCCAGCGAATGCCCAGGCCGAAGCCGCTGGCCACCCGGGTCGCTCTGGTGACCGGGGCCGGCAGCGGGATCGGGAAGGCCATCGCGCAGCGGCTGGTGGCCGAGGGGGCGTGTGTCGTCGTCGCCGACCTCAACGGTGAGAACGCCTCCGCCGTCGCCGAGGAGCTGGGCGGGGCGGACAAGGCCGTCGCCGTGACGGTCGACGTGACGGACGAGGAGCAGATCGCCGCCGCGTTCAAGGCCGGCGTGCTCGCGTTCGGCGGGGTCGATCTGGTCGTGAACAACGCCGGGATCTCCATCTCGAAGCCGCTGCTGGAGACTTCGGCCAAGGACTGGGATCTCCAGCACGACATCATGGCCCGCGGTTCCTTCCTCGTGTCGAGGGAGGCCGCCCGGGTGATGATCGCGCAGGGGCTCGGCGGTGACATCGTGTACATCGCGTCCAAGAACGCCGTCTTCGCGGGGCCGAACAACATCGCGTACTCCGCCACCAAGGCCGATCAGGCGCATCAAGTGCGACTGCTGGCAGCCGAGTTGGGCGAACACGGGATCCGTGTCAACGGCGTCAACCCCGACGGCGTCGTGCGCGGCTCCGGGATCTTCGCCGGTGGGTGGGGTGCCCGGCGGGCCGCGGTGTACGGGGTCGAGGAGGAGAAGCTGGGCGAGTTCTACGCACAGCGGACCATCCTCAAGCGTGAGGTGCTGCCCGAGCATGTCGCGGGCGCCGTCTTCGCGCTCACCGGCGGGGAGCTGACGCACACCACGGGCCTGCACGTCCCGGTCGACGCCGGCGTCGCCGCCGCCTTCCTGCGGTGAGCGGGTCCGTGAAGTCGTACGCGGCGGTCGACCTCGGCGCCTCCAGCGGGCGCGTCATGGTCGGCCGCGTCGGCCCGGACAGTCTGGAACTGGCCGAGGCGCACCGGTTCGTGAACCGGCCGGTGCGCCTGCCCGAGGGGCTGCGCTGGGACATCCTCGGGTTGTACGCGGGGGTGCTGGACGGGCTGCGGGCGGCGGGGCAGGTCGACTCCGTCGGCATCGACAGCTGGGCCGTGGACTACGGCCTGCTGGACGCCGACGGGACGCTGCTCGGCAACCCGGTGCACTACCGGGACGCCCGTACGGACGGGATCGCGGAGAAGGTGTGGGCGACCGTGCCCGCCGAGGAGCTGTACGCCGCGACGGGATTGCAGTACGCCCCCTTCAACACGCTCTACCAGCTCAAGGCCGAGCAACTCAGCGGTGCGCGTCGGCTGTTGCTCGTGCCCGATCTGCTGACGTACTGGCTCACCGGCGAGCAGGGCACCGAGCTCACCAACGCCTCGACGACCCAGCTGATCGATCCCAGGACGCGGACATGGTCGTACGACATCGCCCAACGGGTCGGTGTAGACCTGGTGTTGTTCGCGCCACTTCGGCAACCCGGCGATTCCGCGGGGTTCCTCCGGAGCGAGGTGCTGGAGGAGACAGGGCTGACCGGGCCCGTGCCGGTGACCGCCGTCGGTTCGCACGACACCGCCTCCGCCGTGGCCGCGGTTCCGGCCGGGGCCGGTGAGCGGTTCGCGTACATCTGTACGGGGACCTGGTCGCTGGCGGGGCTCGAGCTGGACGCGCCGGTGCTGACCGAGGAGAGCCGCGCCGCCAACTTCACCAATGAGCTGGGGCTCGACGGCACGGTCCGCTATCTGCGGAACATCATGGGCCTGTGGCTCCTCCAGGAGTGCCTGCGCGCCTGGGGAGAGCCGGATCTGGGCGGGCTGCTGCTCCAGGCGGCCAAGGCGCCGGCGCTGCGGTCGGTCGTGGACGCGGGGGACGCCGCCTTCCTCGCCCCCGGCCGGATGCCGGAACGGATCGCCGAGGCCTGCCGTGCCTCGGGGCAGCCGGTGCCGAAGTCACCCGCCGAGATCACGCGGTGCATCCTCGACTCGCTCGCGCTGGCCCACCGCAGAGCCGTCGCGCAGGCCCAGCGGCTGGCCGACCGCCCCGTCGAGGTGGTGTACGTCGTCGGCGGCGGCACCCGCAACGCGCTGTTGTGCCAGCTCACCGCCGACGCCTGTGGGCTGCCCGTGGTGGCGGGTCCGACGGAGGCCGCCGCCCTCGGCAACGTCCTGGTCCAGGCGCGCTCGCACGGACTGGTCCGGGACCTCGCGGACGGGCGGCGACTTCTCACCCGTACCCAGCCGCTCACCCGCTACGAGCCGCGCGGCGAGACCGCCCGCTGGCAGGCGGCCGAGGACCGGCTCGCCGGGGCCTGAGCGGGCCTCCCCCGGGCCTCGACCCCGCACTACCCTGCACTCATCCGATGATCGACGACAAGGAGCCGCGATGCGTGTCGCTCTGTTCCTGACCTGTGTCAACGACACGCTCTATCCGGACACCGGGCGCGCCGTGGTGAAGCTGCTGACCAGGCTGGGTGTCGAGGTCGACTTCCCGATGGCACAGACCTGCTGCGGGCAGGCGCACTACAACACCGGATACCGGCACGGGGCGGAGCCACTGGCGCGGCATTTCTCCGATGTCTTCGGGGACTACGAGGCGATCGTCACGCCCTCCGGGTCGTGCGGGGCGATGGTGCGGGAGCTGTACCCGCGGATGGGTGAGCGGGCGCGGGCGGAGGGGCGCGGGGACTCCCTCGCGGCCACTCTCGCGCCCGTGGTGCCGAAGACCTACGAGCTGACCGAGTTCCTGGTCGACGTGCTGGGCATGACGGACGTCGGCGCGTACTACCCGCACAAGGTGACCTATCACCCGGCCTGTCACGGGCTGCGCGGTCTGGGGCTCGCCGACCGGCCGCAGCGGCTGCTCCAGGCGGTGAAGGGGATCGAGCTGGTCGAGCTGCCCGGTGCGGACGAGTGCTGCGGCTTCGGTGGCACCTTCGCGGTGAAGAACTCCGACGTCTCGGCGGCGATGGGTGCCGACAAGGTGCGCAACGCCGAGTCGACGGGCGCGCAGGTGCTGTGCTCGGCCGACAACTCCTGTCTGATGCACATCGGCGGGACGATGGCCCGGCTCAGGACCGGGATGCGGCCGGTGCACATCGCGGAGATCCTGGCGAGCACGGAGGAGGAACCGGCCGCATGAGCGGGACGTTCGTCGGTATGCCGGCCTTCCCCAAGGCCGCGCACGAGGCCGTGCACGACCAGACCCTGCGCGGCAATCTGCGCCACGCGACGCACACGATCCGCGGCAAGCGGGCCAAGGCCGTGGCGGAGTTGTCGGACTGGGACGCTCTGCGGGACGCCGGGGCGCGCATCAAGGACCGGACGCTGCACCACCTCGACCGCTACCTCGTCCAGTTGGAGGAATCGGTGACCGCGGCGGGCGGCACCGTCCACTGGGCCGTCGACGCCGACGAGGCCAACCGGATCGTCGCCGACCTGGTCAAGGCGACCGGCGAGTCGGAGGTCGTCAAGGTCAAGTCCATGGCCACGCAGGAGATCGGGCTGAACGAGGCCCTGGAGGCCGAGGGAATCCGGGCCTACGAGACGGATCTCGCCGAGCTCATCGTGCAGTTGGGCCAGGACCGGCCCTCGCACATCCTCGTCCCCGCCATCCACCGCAACCGGGGTGAGATCCGGGACATCTTCGCCCGTGAGATGGGCGAGTGGGGCCGTCCGGCCCCGGACGGTCTGACGGACACACCCGCCGAACTGGCCGAGGCGGCCCGGCTGCATCTGCGGGAGAAGTTCCTGCGCGCCAAGGTCGGTGTCTCCGGAGCCAACTTCATGGTCGCCGAGACCGGCACCCTGGTCGTCGTGGAGTCCGAGGGCAACGGACGCATGTGCCTGACCCTGCCCGAGACGCTGATCTCCGTCGTCGGGATCGAGAAGGTGGTGCCGACCTGGCAGGACCTGGAGGTGTTCCTGCAGACCCTGCCCCGCTCCTCGACCGCCGAGCGCATGAACCCGTACACCAGCACGTGGACGGGTACCACGGACGAGGACGGGCCCCAGAACTTCCACCTGGTCCTCCTCGACAACGGTCGTACCGACACGCTCGCCGACGAGGTCGGCCGCCAGGCCCTGCGCTGCATCCGCTGCTCGGCCTGTCTCAACGTCTGCCCGGTGTACGAACGGGCGGGGGGCCACGCCTACGGCTCGGTCTACCCGGGGCCGATCGGTGCGATCCTCAGCCCTCAACTGCGGGGTACCGGGAGCGAGATCGACGCCTCGCTGCCGTACGCCTCCTCGCTGTGCGGCGCCTGCTACGAGGTCTGTCCCGTCGCGATCGACATCCCGGAGGTGCTGGTGCACCTGCGGGAGCGGGTCGTCCAGGGCGGGCCGGTCGTCCAGGGCGGGAACAAGGTCGTGCTCAAGCCCGCGAAGGGGCACGCGGCCGAGCGGGCGGCCATGCGGGCGGCGGGCTGGGCGTTCGGCCGTCCGGCCGCCCTGCGCACCGGACAGCGGCTGGCGTCCCGGACGCGGCGGCTGCATCCGCGCAGCCTGCCCGGTCCCGGCAGGGCGTGGAGCGGGACCCGGGAACTTCCGACGGTGCCGCCCGAGCCGTTCCGGGACTGGTGGAAGCGCACGCACGGTGGAGAGGACGGCGCCAAGTGAGCAGCAGGGAAAGGATCCTGGGCCGGGTGCGGCGCGCGCTGGCCGACGTACCGGAACAGGACACGCCGATCGAGCGCGGGTACCTGCGGGAGCACGGCGAGCGCGGTGTCGAGCAGACCGTGGATCTGCTGGCGGAGAACCTCGCGGACTACCGGGCGGTGGTGCACCGGTGCGCGGAGCAGGAATTGCCCGGTCTGCTGAGGCGACTGCTGGCCGAGCGGGGTTCCCAGAGCGTGGTCGTGCCCGCGGAACTGCCCTCCGAGTGGCTCAAGGCCGTGGACGCGACCCGGGTGCCCGACCGCGCGGACAGCACCCCGCAGGAACTCGACCGTGTGGACAGCGTGGTCACCGCCTGCGCCGTCGCCATCGCCGAGACCGGCACCATCGTCCTGGACGGCTCCCCCGACCAGGGCCGGCGCCGGATCACGCTCGTCCCCGACCATCACATCTGCGTCGTACGCGTCCCCGACCAGGTCGTCTCCTCCGTACCGCAGGCCCTCGAACGCCTCGACCCCATCCGGCCGTTGACCTGGATCTCCGGCCCTTCGGCGACCAGCGACATCGAGCTGGACCGGGTCGAGGGGGTGCACGGTCCGCGCACCCTGGAGGTGGTGCTGGTGGGCGACCAGGCGCGCGGGGACGTCAACTCGTAGCTTCCGGAGCGGAGTCGATGGGAGACGGTGCCGTCCTCGAAGCCGAGGTACTCACCGGTGACCACCCCCCACCGGATACACGCCCGGGTGCCGGCGGGCGCTCAGGCGGCCTTGGGCTTACGTGTCGACTCGCGCCCCAGGATGCCGAAGGCCCACCGCTCGTTGAAGCCGGCGACGAACCCGATGGCGCACCAGAACCCCCAGAAGTCCGTGCCCTTGACGGCCGATCCGGGGCTCGCGGCGGAGGGGCAGATCTCGGCGGCGGTTGCCGGTACCTCGAAGACGGGCACGAGTCCGCCGCTGAGCAGGAAGTACACGGCGAGCGCCAGGATCCACCCGACGAAGACCCGGTACACGCCCTCGTGGCGCATGCTGCGGGCCATCTGCCCGGGCACGATCAGGCCGTCCCGCCCGCTGTTCTGCCGCTTCGTCAACTGCTCGGTGCTGCCCCGCAGTCGGACCAGGACACTGAGGACCGCGCCGAGCGCGCCGACCCCGCCGCACACGAAGGCGCCCAGCAGATGCCAGCGGTTGGTGCAGTTGAGCGTGACGCCCAGCGCCTGGAGCAGACCGGCGCCCCACAGCAGCGGCACCACCAGCAGCACCATGCTGGCGGCGGAGCCGAGCATCAGGCCCATGTTGAGGCCCCTGCTCACGGCGGTGGCGCTGTCCTGCGCGAGCCGCCCGCGCAGGTCGGCTATCTCCTCGTCGAGGTACTCGGCGAGGTGATCGCTCGGCTTGGCGTCGTCGATCCGTGGATCGCTCAGCGCGTTGAGGAGCACGCGCTGCACGGCGACGCGCGCCGCGACTCGGGTGTTGCGCTCGAAGGCGCGCTGCGAGGCGCCGTACAAGAGCTGGAGTTGGAGTTGCTGTTCGGGATAGGTGTCGCCGAACTTCCGGTAGACCGGACCGAGTCCGGTCGGCACGATGTGGGTCAGTCCCTCGGGGCGCAGATCGGTGTCCGCCCCCTCGACCGACTCGCGTAGCCCCTGCCACCACGAAGTGTGGAGGCGTCCCCCGTCGACCGTCATGAGGTAGCTGTACCCTCGCGCGCGACGGCCAGAAAGACGGCGCGCCGCACCAGTACGGTCACGGTTGTCACGGGCGTGCCACTTCGGCGGACCCGTGTCCTGGAGGTGGGCCCGGGCGACGTCGGTGGCCGACCTCCCCCGGCTGTCGACGTGTTGATTCTGGGGCGGCGGCCGCCCTACGTCATCCCGGCAGCGTCCATCAGCGCCGCCACCGTAGCCGTCGTCAGCCCGTCCAGCGTCTCGATCCCGGCCCCCGCGCGGGCGCTCGCCCCGTCGAAGACCAGCATCAGCTGGCGGGCGAGAAGCTCCGGATCCCGTGCTCCGCCCGCCTCGGCCTGCTGACGGAAGGACGCCTGCAGGCGCCCCTTCGCCTCCCCGGCCACCTTGCTCGCCGGATGCTCCGGGTCCTTCAGCTCGACCAGCGCGGCCAGGAAGGGACACCCCTGGTACTCCGGCTCGGTGGAGGCCTCCTCCAGCCGCCCGAACAGACGCAGGATCCGCTCACGAGGGCCTGCATCGTCCTGGGCGCCGCCCGCCAGCCGGGCCTCGTACGCCGGGACGCGCCGCTCCAGGCTCGCCGCGAGCACCTCGTCCTTGCTCGCGAAGAGCTGGTACATCGAGCGCTTGGAGACCCCCGCGGACCGGCACAGCGCGTCAACGCCGATGGAGACGCCGTCGCGGTAGAAGAGCTCGGCGGCCGCGTCGAGGAGCCGGTCCTTGGTGGACACCTTGTCTGAGGCCATACGGCGAGGTTACCGCGCGGGACGGACAGACGGAAACCGATCGGTATCCATCTCGCATCCGCGCCGGATTCCCCGTGACAGGATCGGTGAACAAGCGCTTAGATAGGTCTCCGTACCGCCACCGCCCGGGAGGCCCCGTTGTTCACATCCGTCGACGACGTCGCCGCGCGTCTGGCCGAGACCGGCTACCTCGCCTCGCCCGCGGTCGCCACGACCGTCTTCCTGGCCGACCGGCTCGGCAAGCCCCTGCTGGTCGAGGGCCCGGCCGGCGTCGGCAAGACGGAGCTGGCCAAGGCCGTCGCCCAGGTCGCCCAGGCCCGGCTCATCCGTCTGCAGTGCTACGAGGGCGTGGACGAGTCCCGCGCGCTGTACGAGTGGAACCACGCCAAGCAACTGCTGCGCATCAGCGCCGGCCGCGACGAGAGCTGGGACGAGACGCGCACCGACATCTTCAGCGAGGAGTTCCTGCTCCCCCGCCCTCTCCTCACGGCGATCCGCGGCGACGACCCGAAGGTGCTGCTGATCGACGAGACGGACAAGGCGGACGTGGAGGTGGAGGGCCTGCTGCTGGAGGTGCTCAGCGACTTCCAGGTCACGGTCCCGGAGCTGGGCACCGTCACGGCGACCCGCCGCCCCTTCGTCGTGCTCACCTCCAACGCCAGCCGCGAACTCTCGGAGGCGCTGCGCCGCCGCTGCCTCTTCCTCCACATCGGCTTCCCCGACGAGGAGTTGGAGCGCCGGATCGTCCGGCTGAAGGTGCCGGGGCTCGACGAGGCACTGGCCCGCTCCGTGGTCCGGGTGGTGGGCGCGCTGCGAGCGATGGACCTGCGCAAGCTGCCGTCGGTCGCGGAGACCATCGACTGGGCGCGCACCCTGCTCGCGCTCGGCGCCGACTCCCTGGACGAGACCGTCGTACGGGACAGTCTCGGCGTGCTCCTCAAGCACCAGGACGACGTCCTCAAGGCCACCGCCAAGCTCGACCTGGACGCCCTGTGACCACGCCCGCCGGCGTCGCCGAGCGACTGACGTCGCTCGTCGCGGCGCTGCGCGCGCACGGCATCCGGATCGGCACCGGCGAGACGGTGGACGCGGCCGAGGCCGTGGCGGCGCTCGGCCTGGAGGACCGGGAGCGGCTGCGCGAGGGTCTGGCGGCGACCCTGTTGCACGGTACGGCCCAACGGCCGGTCTTCGACCCGGTCTTCGACCTGTACTTCCCGCGCGGGGTCGGCGCGCCGGAGGGGGAGGCCGCGGGGCGGGACGACCTGCGCGACCGGCTGGCGGCCGCCCTGGCCGCGAACGACCAGGCGATGTTGGGCCGATTGGCGGTGGAGGCGGTCGACGGTTTCGGCGGCTACGGCTCCTCCCCCGCCTCCGACGGCTGGTCGTCGTACCAGACCCTCGACCGCCTGCGCCCCCAGACCCTGCTGGCCCGCGTCCGTGACGACGTCCGTGCGCGCGGCGGGAGTCCGGGGTTCACCGACCGGCTGCTGGAGGACGAGATCCGGCGGCGCGTCGAGTCCTTCCGCTCCCTGGTGGCCGTGGAGGCGCGCCGGCGGGTGGCGGAGCGGCGCGGCCGGGACGAGATCGCCCGGCGGGCGGTGGCCCCGACCGCCGAGCGAGTCGACTTCCTCTTTGCCGGAAAGGCCCAACTCGCCGAGCTGCGCAGGGCCGTTCAGCCCCTCGCCCGCAAGCTCGCCACCCGGCTCGCGGCCCGCCGTCGCCGGGCCGCGCGGGGCTCGATCGATCTACGGCGGACCCTGCGCGGTTCGCTGTCGACGGGCGGTGTGCCGATGAAGCCGGTGCTGCGCAGGCGGCGGCCGGTCCGACCCGAACTGGTGCTGCTGTGTGACGTCTCGGGCTCGGTGTCCGGGTTCTCGGATTTCACCATGCTGCTGGTGCAGGCGCTGCACGACCAGTTCAGCAAGGTGCGGGTGTTCGCCTTCGTCAACCGCGTCGACGAGGTGACCGGCCTGCTCGTGCACGGCAGGGCCGACCCGGAGGGGCTCGGCGCCCGCATCCAGGCGGAGGGCGCGCTCACCGCCTGGCACGGCAGCAGCGACTACGGCATGGCCCTGGGCGAGTTCGCCGAGCGCTACGGCGACGCGGTGGGCCCGCGCACCACGGTGTTCGTGCTCGGCGACGCCCGCACCAACATGAGCGACCCCAACCTCGCGGCCGTCCGCGAGATCACCGAACGGGCCCGCCGCGTCTACTGGTTGAACCCCGAGCAGCAGGACAGGTGGGGCACCGGCGACTCGGCCGCGCCCGCCTACGCCGAGCTGGTCGAGATGCACGAGTGCCGCAACACCGGCCAGCTCAGCGACCTGGTGAGCCGTCTGCTGCCCGTATGACTCCGCTGTGACCCATCCGTTCTCGCATCACCTGCCCGTATCCGCCGTGATCAGGCGGCGAGTTGCGGGTACAGCGCCCCGAGGTCGGCGGCCAGACCCGCCTTGACCTGCCGGGAGATGTCGTCGGCGAGCACCTCGTAGGCGCCGGCCTCGATGCCGTCGAGGGCCTGGGCGGCGACGCTCCCGGGCGTGGACTTCGGGGCGTCGACATGTGCCGCGAGATCGGTGTCGACGTAGCCGACATGCAGCCCCGTGACCTCGATGCCGCGCGGCTTCAGGTCCAGGCGCAGGGAGTTGGTCTGCGACCACAGCGCGGCCTTGGAAGCGCTGTAGGACCCGGCGAGTCCGATCCAGGACAGCACGGAGTGGACGTTGAGGATGTGGCCGCCGCCGTTGCGCTCGATGACCGGGACGAAGGCCCGGGTGACCAGGAGCGGGCCGTAGAAGTTGGTCTCGAATTCGCGCCGGACGTCCTCCAGCGGGGACGTGAGGAAGTTGGCGTTCACGCTCGCGCCGGCGTTGTTGATCAGCAGGGTGACGTCCTGGGCCTGCTCGGCGGCGGCCCTGACGGACTCCGGGTCGCCGACCTCCAGAGCCAGCGGGACGGCGTCGGGATGCGTGACGGTCCGCGGGTCGCGTGCCGTGGCGTACACCTTCTTCGCGCCCCGCTCGTACAGGGCGGCGACCAGTGCCCGGCCGATCCCTCGGCTGCCGCCGGTGACCAGGGCGACGGAACCTTCGATGGTGGTCATGAGCAACTCCCGACTCGTTCGCGGCGCGCACGGCACGCCCGGGAAACCGATCGGTTTCCTCTCTTGCCACCACCGTAAACCGATCGGTTTCCAGGAGCAAGGCGATCGGTCGCGAGGAAGGAAGGAAGACCCACCCCGAGGAGGGAAGGGAGGGCCACCCCGAGGAAAGTCCGGGGTCCGCCCCTGATGCCCGAACCCGGCCGGATCCCTAATCTCGAAAGTGGCGAAGGGGGAGATCATGAAGGCAGTGGTGCAGGACCGGTACGGACCCGCGGACGTGCTGGAGTTCAAGGACGTCGAGCGGCCGGAACCCGGCCCCGGCGAGGTGCTGGTGCGGGTGCGCGCGGCGTCGGTGAACGCCTACGACTGGCACTTCCTGCACGGTGACCCGAAGGTGGCACGCCCGGTGATGGGATGGCGCGGACCCAAGGCACGCATCAGGGGCCGGGACTTCGCGGGCGTCGTGGAGGCGGTGGGAAGTGCGGTCTCGGACCTCGAGCCCGGTGACGAGGTGTTCGGCGAGGCCGACGGCGCCTTCGCGGAGTACGTGTGCGCGCCGGACCGCTCAGTGGGCCCGAAGCCGTCCAACCTCGGCTTCGAGCAGGCCGCGGCGATACCCCTGGCCGGGAACACGGCGCTGATCGGCGTGCGGGACGTGGGCGCGGTGCAGCCCGGACAGCGGCTGCTGGTCAACGGCGCCTCGGGCGGGGTCGGCGCCTTCGCCGTGCAGCTGGGAAAGGCGTACGGCGCGGAAGTGACGGGGGTGTGCAGCGCGCGCAACGCGGACATGGTCCGCTCCCTGGGCGCGGACCATGTCATCGACTACGCCCGCGAGGACTTCACCCGGGCGGGCCGGACCTACGACGTGGTGCTGGACCTGGTCGGCAACCACTCCCTGGCGGCCTTCCGGCGCACGGTCACCCCGACCGGCACGCTGGTGCTGTCCGGCGGCGGGGTGTACGAGGGCGGCAGCTTCCTGGGGCCGATGAGCCTGTTCGTCAAACGCAAGCTGATGGCGCCCTTCGCGCGCCGTCGGCTGCTCGAACTCCCGGCGCGTCAGAGCAAGGGGAACCTCACGGCCTTGAAGGAGCTGGCCGAGTCGGGGCGCATAGCGCCGGTCATCGAGCGGACGTACCCCCTGAGCGAGGCGGCCGAGGCCATCCGGTACCTGGAGGTGGAGCACGCGCGCGCGAAGGTCGTCATCACGGTCTGAGCGTCGCTACTCCTTCGCCTTCGCGTAGTCCGTGGCCATACCACCGGCGAAGTCGTAGACGACGACCTGTTCGTCGCCGACCACCCAGGCGTCGTGTCCGGGCGGGACCACGAAGACGTCGCCGGGGCCGACTTCCGCCTCGCCACCGTTGTCGTCCATGGTGATGTGCATCCGGCCCTGCACGACATAGCCGTTGTGGTGGACCATGCAGCTCTCGGTGCCCGCGATCGGGGCCACGGACTCCGACCACCGCCAGCCGGGCTCGAACGTGCCCACGGCGAAGTCGAGTCCGGACATGTGAACGGCTTCCAGGTGTCCTCGGGGGAAATCGCGCCGCTCGTCCGGCTTGTCGAGCGTCTTCACTTCGATCATCACGGCTCTCCTTCCGGCCGCCCTCGGTACGGCCGGGGCCGGTCTTCCGGCAGCCCTGTGCACCGCCGTCGGCCGCCGACCGCGTACCACTCCATCGTCCGCCCGGCCACCAGGGGCCGCCATTCGGGGGATGACCGCTCGGACGGCCGTTCCGCGGAGTCGCTCAGGACGCCGTTCCGCAGAGTTCGGCGAACCGCCGGGCGTCCACGTTGCCGCCGGAGACGATCACCCCGACCCGGCGCGGCAGCGCGCCGGCCCGACCGGAGAGAAGGGCCGCGAGCGGAGTGGCCCCGCTCGGCTCGACAACGATCTTCAGCCGCTCGAAGACGAACCGCATCGCGTCCCGGATCTCGTCGTCGCTGACCAGGGCGATGGCGTCGACGAGCCGTCGGTTGACGGAGAAGGTGAGTTCACCGGGCGCGGGCAGGGCCTGGCCGTCGGCGATGGTCCTGGGCACCGGGATCTCGATGCGCCGCCCGGCTTCGAGGGACCGCTTGGTGTCGTCGCCGGCCTCGGGTTCGACCCCGATGAGTCGCAGACCGGGGTAGAGCGCCTTGGCCACGGTGCCGCTCCCCGCGATGAGCCCACCGCCGCCGACCGGAGTGATCAACGCGTCCAACTCGCCCACTTCTTCGAGTAGTTCGAGCGCGGCGGTGCCCTGCCCGGCCATGACATGGGGGTGTTCGTAGGGTGGGATGACGGCGAGGCCACGCTCGGCCGCCAGTTCCTCGGCAATGGCGGAGCGGTCGCCGCTGTAGCGGTCGTAGGTGACGATCTCGGCGCCGTAGCCCTCTGTCGCACTCCGCTTGGCGGGCGGGGCGTCCTCGGGCATGACGATGACGGCGGTGGTGCCGAGTTCCCGGGCGGCGAGGGCGACGGCCTGGGCGTGGTTGCCGGAGGAGTAGGCGGCGACGCCCCGGGCCAGTTGTTCGGGGGTCAGCCGGGAGACGGCGTTGTAGGCGCCGCGGAACTTGAAGGCGCCGACGCGCTGGAAGTTCTCGCACTTGAGGAAGACCTCGGCGCCGACGAGGCCGTCGAGGGTGCGGGAGCGCAGGACCGGGGTGCGGTGGGCGACGCCCTTGAGGCGTTCGGCGGCGTCGCGGACGTCGTCGAGGGTGATGGGCGGGGTGGTCGTGGTCACGCTTCTCCTCCGTCGGAGTCGGAAGTCGGGCCGGTCGTGGCGCTGGTCGTGGCGCGTGCCTGGGAGAGGTAGCTGTAGGCGGAGGCACGGGAGATGCCGAGCCGGGCGGCGACCTGCTCGACCGCGCGCCGCACGGCGAACACACCCCGCCCGTCCAGTCCGCGGAACAGCTCCAGGCGCTGGGCGCGGTCGAGTTGGGCCCAGCTCCGGTGCTGCCGTAGCTGGTGGGCGTCGAGGATGGCGTCGACGACGGAGTCGATGTCGTTGCCGAAGGCGGTGACCGGTGTCTCCGCGGGGTCGCGGCCGATACCCGCGAGGGCGCCGAGCAGGGCGTGGGCCTCGGTCACGGCGGTGACGTCCAGGTTGACGCAGAGGGCGCCGAAGACCTCACCCGTGGAGTCCCGCAGCACCATGGTGGACGCCTTGACGAGTTTTCCGGTCCCGGTCCGGGTGACGTAGTTGAGATCGTCGTCCGCCGCGGCGCCGCGCGAGACGATCCGCATGCCGATCTCGCTCATCGCCCCGCCGACGTGCCGCCCGGTCACCGAACCGGCGACCGCGACGACGGACTTCTCGGGCTGCCGGTAGTCGTGCAGGACCACCTCGCACAGCGGCCCGAACGTCGCCACGAGCCCGTCGACGACCGGTGCCAGCGCCGCGATGATCGCGTCCCGTTCGGAATCCAAGGCCGGTTCGGCCGTCATCGCGCACCCCTCTCGGTGGACCCGTAGCTAGACTACACGTCCAAGCGTTGTACGAACAGTCCAGACATCGAGCCCGAGCACCGCACGGGGCCCCGAGGGGCGCTCAGGGGTGACACCGTGAACCCTGCATGCGCCCCCTGCCCGGTGGGGAGAATGCGATACGCGTTTGAACGAGACCCATCGGGAAAGCAGGTCCGCTCCGTGTTGTTGCATCTGCCCACGTCCGTGTCCGAGGTCCAACAGCACATAGCCGAGGGGGCGTTGCCGATCGGTGGAGCCACGCTCGTCTGGGCGACCTTCCAACGCGACGGTTTCCCGGACCGGGCGATGTCCCTGCGCGACCTGCCGGAGGCGAACGTCCTCGGGCCCGAGACCCTGGGCTCGGCGGTGGTCCTGCAACGGATCGACGACCGGGTACCGGAGGTCCTCCGCAAGGCGGCCGCCACGATCGGCACCGGCGCCGTACGCCGAGCGGCGACGGTGGGAGGCAACATCGTGGGCAGCACCCTGCGCTGCCTGCTCCCCGCCGCCCTGGTCCTGGACGCCCGCGCGACGGTCCTGGACGCGGCGGGCGCCTACGAGACCGACCTGACCGAACTCCTGGCGAAGCGCCCGGTGTTGCTGAGCATCACCTGGCGGACCCCGCTGGCCAGCGGGTACGTGAAGCAGGAGGGCGAGGCGGGCGGCCCACCGCCCTTCGTGGTCGCCACGGCCGTGCACACGGAACCCGACGGCACGAAGCGCCTGCGCGTCGCGGTCCGCGACGGTTACGAGTTCCTGCCCGCGTCCGCCGCCTGCGCGACCGACGTCGACGAGGTCCTGCAGGCCGTGGAGTCCACCGACATCGGGGCGCTTCCCGTGGGCGCCCGGGACCTGGTCCGCCGGCAGGTGACCGAGGTGCTGTCCGCCGTATGACGTGAGAGTCGGCCAGCCGCTCCGGCCCGTCCGGGGCGGCTGATTGCGCATGCCCGCGTACGGATCCGGTGCACCGCCGCGGTCCCCTCGACGCTTTCAGCTACTCAGCACCTCCGGGCGTCGCGCCGCGAGAGGTGAGTTCGCCGCGCCCACCCGCAGGGGGTTCCGCTGTGCGCGCCGCTGTCATCGCAGGTCCGGCGGACAACCCCGTCCATGCTCATTTCTGCTCGCAACTCCTCTTCTTCGAGCACCTATTGACACATGGCGTCCGCGTGGACAGAGTCGTGCCGCAGCAAGAGCAGCCGGCCGCCACGCATTAGGGAGCGATCTCGCCATGCCTGAAATCCCTGCTGTCTCACGCCGTACCGTCATGGGCGGAGCCCTGGCCTCGGGGGCCGTGGTCGCCGGACTCGGCACCCACGCCTCCGCCGCCCCCACGGCTCCGAGCGCGCCGACCGTCGACGGCACGCCGTCGCGGCGGCCGGGGCAGAAGTCGATGATCGGCGTTCCGTTCGGCCAGTATCAGACCGTCCGCGTCGGCATGATCGGTCTCGGGAACCGGGGACACGGAATGTCCTCGGGCTGGGGCGCCGTCCCCGGCTGCACGGTGACCGCCGTGTGCGACATCCGCGCCGACCGCGCCAGACGCACCGCCGACAAGCTGGTCGCGGAAGGCCGGCCCCGCCCGGCCGAGTACGGCGGTTCCGCCGACGCCTACGCGCGCATGCTGCGCCGCGACGACATCGACCTCGTGTACATCGCGACCCCTTGGGAGTTCCACTACGAGCAGGGCCGCGCGGCCCTGCTCGCCGGAAAGCACGTCCTGGTCGAACTGCCCATCGCCACCGAGCTGGACGAGCTGTGGGACCTGGTCGACACGAGCGAGCGCACCCGCCGCCATCTGATCCTCTCCGAGAACTGCTCCTACGGCCGCAACGAGCTGGCGATGCTGAAGATGGCCCACGACGGCCTGTTCGGCGAGGTCACCAACGGCCACGGCGGCTACCTGCACGACCTGCGCGAACTGCTGTTCTCGGACACGTACTACACCGACTCCTGGCGGCGGCTCTGGCACACCCGCAGCACCGCGTCGTTCTACGCGATGCACGGCCTCGCCCCGATCGCCGCGGCGATGGACATCAACCGCGGCGACCGCATGACGATGCTCCGGGCCACGGCCACCGAACCCCGGGGACTGGCCGACTACCGCGAGCGGTTCATGCCCAAGTCCCACCCGAGCTGGAAGGAGACGTACATCAACGGTGACCTGGTCACCTGCCTGATCGACACCGAGCTGGGCCGCGTCATCCGGGCCGAGCACGAGGTCAGTTCGCCGCGTCCGTACAGCCGTATCAACTCACTCGCCGGCAGCCGGGGCATCTTCGAGGACTACGCCGGAGTGACGTCGGCGGGCGGCGGCCGCATCTACGTCGAACCGGACCACAGCGGTCACACCTGGCGGGCGTTCGACGCCTACCGCAAGGAGTTCGACCACTGGCTGTGGCTGAAGATCGGCGACGACGCGGCCAACAACGGCGGCCACGGCGGCATGGACTACGTCCTGCAGTGGCGGACCGTCCAGCAGATGCGGGCCGGTCTGGTCCCCGACATGGACGTCTACGACGGCGCGGTCTGGTGCTCCCCGATCCCCCTGAGCGTCAAGTCGCTTGCCGCGGGCGGGCGTCCGGTCGCGGTGCCGGACTTCACCCGGGGCTCCTGGGTCAACCACCGCACGGGCCTGGACTCCCGGCCGAGCGACATGCCCCCGGTCGCCTGAGCGTGCAGCGCCGCGTCGCGGAGACGCGCGGGACCTCCCCGTCGCGGGCGAAGGCTATTCTTCGGCCAGGCAAGCGGCGGGGAGGACACCAGTGAGTGACGGACCGATCGATCTGATACGGCTGACGGGGGACGGCAACAGCGTCGTCCTGCGGATCACCGGGCCCGATCACCGTCGGGGTGCGCTCTCCGATGAGGTCCTGGCCGGGGCCTTCGTCGTCGACACCCGCTTCGTGAAGGGCAGTCTCGCGGTCTGGGTCTTCCCCCGGGACCTGAGCGAATGGCAGGAGGCCCTGGACGCTCTCGACGCCGGGCGGGACATCGCCTGGCGCGAGTTCTCGCGAGGGCCCGCACTGTTCGTCGAACGGGACCTCGAGGAGGAACGGGCGCACGTCACCGTCAAGGACAGCGCCGGTTCCCTGACCTCGGTCACGGTGACCGTACCGATGACCGACTCCTGGTTCGATGACGCCTACGAGCGGCTGGAACTCGTCCGCAAGACCTGGCCGTCCGACGAGGACTGACCGCTAGCGCACGCCGCCCGCCTCCGGCACCGGTACCGGGCGGCGCACGAGGTAGACGGCCGCCGTGGACACCAGCAGCGCCATGCAGGCGATGAAGACGAGGCCGGCGCCCTCCAGCCCGATCGGTCCGACCAGCAGGCCCACGCCGATCACCGGGACCGAGATGCCGGCGTAGGCGACGACGAACAGGGCCGAGATCACGGCCGCACGCTTGTCGTCCTCGGACACCTGTGCCACGGCCGACAGCGCGCCGCGGAACGACAGCCCCTGCCCGGCCCCGCCGACGAGCGCGCTGAGCACGACCAGCGGCAGCAGATCCCAGTGCAGCGCGCCCGCCAGCAAGGCGAGTCCGGCGAGCAGCGCGACACAGCCGAGGGGCAGGGAGCGGCTCACGCCGACGCGGCCGACGGCCAGTTGCCCGGCGGTCGAGGCGAAGAAGGCGAGCGCGACGACCAGTCCGCTGACCGCGCGGTTGTGCACGTCCAGGGACTGGGCGAGGAACGACGGGCTGACCGAGGTGAACACACCGAACAGGGCGAAGCCGACGAAGGAGGCGGCGGCAGCGGGGCCGAAGACCGGCCGCACCCTCGGCGGCAGGCCGGGCTTCTGCGGCCGTACGGTGTTCAAGGGCCGCCGCTCGCGCACGGTCTCCGGAAGCCACAGCAGTACGAGCGCCGAGAGGGCCACCAGGGCGAGGTGGACGAGGAACGGCAGGTACAGCGGCCGGTCGGCGTACTGCGCGAGCACCCCCGCGAGCAGCGGGCCGCAGCCCAGGCCGCCCATGTTCGCGGCGGTCGCCACGAACGTGGCCCGCGGGGAGCCGCGCGGCGCCAGCTCGATGACGTACGCCGAGGCGGCCCCGGTGAACAGGCCCGCGGACAGGCCCGACAGCAGCCGTCCGACGTAGAGCCAGCCCAGGGCGGTGGCGCTCAGGAAGCAGACGGCGCTGGCGGCGGCGAACCCCAGGCCCCACCACAGCACCGGGCGTCTTCCTACGGCGTCGGAGGCGTTGCCCGCGAGCAGCAGGACGCCGATGACTCCGAAGGCGTACACGGCGTAGACGACCGTGACGGTGAGCTCGGAGAAGTCGAACTTCTCCTGGTAGAGGCCGTAGAGGGGGGTGGGGAGCGTCGTACCGGCCATGCAGACCGCGAAGACCGCCCCGGCGAGCAGGCAGGGACGCCAGCCTCGGGGCTCACCGTCCATGGTGGGCGGTGAAGTCGATCAGCCGGTTCAGCCGGTCCAGGTGGGTGTCGAGCGCCGGGACGGGGAGCCGCCGTGCGAGTCCCGCGGCCAGGTCCGTGACGAGCCAGGCGTGCGAGGGGACGGGCTCGGCGGTGTCGTTCATGGACGTCCTTTCGGCCTGGCCGCGTCGACGGCGCGGGGGCCGCGGTGCCGGGTGAGCACCGGCACCGAGGGCCGGGAGCCGGTCCGTGGATGCCCCCATCACGGTGGCACAGAGTGGGCACCCCTGCGAGTCGCCATATGCCAAAGGCATGAAGAAGCGGACGGAGTGCCGCAGCCGCTTCACCACCACCCGCCGCAGCCGCTTCACCACCGCCCGCCGACGCCCTCTCGGCATGCCGGACAGGCCCGGAGGAACAACACTGGAGCCGTGAGGCCGGCCCACGCACGGGGGCGTCGGCCCCCGTCCGAGTGAGGCGCCCATGAGTGCGGACGCGAAACGTGTCGCCGTCGTCGGCGACTGCCCGCTCCTGCGCAGGGGTGCGGCCCATGCCGTCGAGGACGCCGACGGCATGGTGCTCGCCCTCGCCACCCGATCGGCCGACGAGGCCTTACGCGTCCTCGGCCGGGGCGACCTCGCGCTCGTGGACCTCCAGCTCCCGCCCGCCTGTCTGGCGGAGATCGTGGGACGCCTCGCCGCCCGCGGGATCTCGGTCCTGGTCCTCTCCTCCGTCCAGGACGGCCACGCCCTGCCCGCCATGCGCGCCGGTGCCCTCGGCTGCCTGAGCCGGCACGCGGACGAGTGCGAGTTGCTGGCCGCGCTGCGGCTCGTCGCCGGGGGCCGCCCCTACATCTCCGCCGATCTCGCCGTACGTCCCGCCGCCGAGCCCGCCTGCCATGTCACGGACCGCGAGCGGCAGATCCTGGAACTGGTCGCCCATGGTGAGACCGACCACGACATCGCCGTACGGCTCGGCATCAGCGAGCACACAGTGCACTCGCACCTGGACCGGCTCCGCGACAAGATCGGCTCTCGGCGCCGGGCCGACCTGACCCGCTTCGCCATCGCCCACGACATCATCCCCGCGGCCACCTGGAAGCGGTAGCGCAGGGGTAACGCTGCCCCTCTTCGGCGTGGGTCCTTCTGCCCTGTGCCCGCCCTCCCCCGACCTCCACACTGAGTGCATGAGCCTTCTCGCGCCGATTCGGGAGGTCATCCGCGATGAGTGGCACCTTCGGTGACGACAAGTACGCACGCTACGAGACCCTCGACGGCTGCTCGGTCGTCCACGACGCCGACCGCGGCGCCTACTGCTACGCGGAGACCGACAGCGCCGGTGCCGACCGCCGGTTCGTGTCCAGCGGGATCCCCCATCCGGTGCTGCCGACTCCCCCGGGCCGCCGGGCGGTGACCTCACAACCGCCCTCCCCCCTCGCGCCGCTGCTCGGCGACGCCGTGGCGGGCGGCTGGAAGCTCAGGATCTCGGACGCGGTCCAGGGCTCCACCGGGGTCCCGCGCGACGGGAAGATCACCGTCCGGACCGGCACCTGACCCACGGTGGGAGACAGATGGACCGAAAGAGGCTCGAGGAACTCTTCTACGGGAAGGGCCCCCGGCCCGTCCCCTGGGCGACGGACTGTCCGGTCCGCTTCGACGCCCTGCTGGCTCTCGCGCAGCTTCCCGAGGACTCGCTGGAGTCCAGGGAGGACCTGATCCTCGCCATCAACGAGGAACACGGTGTCCACCAGATACTGACCCGCTTCAGGTATCTGGACATGATGCGCGACTCCGAGCCGATCGCGTCGGGCAGTTTCATCGTGGCGAAGCTGACCCTGCGCGAACTCGTGCAGACCGTGCTGCCCAAGTCCAACCTCAACCGTGTCGTCCGCGACGCGCAGGATCTGGCGAAACGTCAGGGGGGCGCCGGCATCGCGGACGCGTTGCGCGACGACACCCCGACGTCGGCGCGGCCCGGCGGGATCCCCGGGCGGGCCAGCGACGTGCACGACAACTCCGCGAGGCGGCAGGAACGCACCCGGCACCAGCGGTGGTTCCTCAGACTGCTGACCGCCATCGTCGCGGAGTCGGATCCGGCGCTGCGTGCCAGAGCGCCCTCGGACCCGGCGGTCTGCGCCGAGGTGGCCGACATGCTGACCGGCGTTCATCTGGAGCGGGCGGACACCGAGATCCCCACGGATCCGGCGGGGCAGGTCGTCGTCGACCGCAGGCATCGGTATCCGATCCTCTCCGTGACCGCCAACCGGCAGGCGTCCTCGGCGGTCGTACGGTCCCGGGCCACCATCAAGGCCGACGCCGCCGAGCAGGTCTTCTCCGTGAACTGCAGCTCCATCGGCTGGGCCGTGGTCGACAGCGGCATCGACGCACGGCACCCCGCCTTCTACGACTGGGACACCACGGCCACCCCGGCGCCGGTGCCGCGTCGACTGCGCATCCCCCGCGCCTTCAACTTCGTCGGCGTACGCAAGACGCTGTCCGAGGACGCGAAGAACGACGGGCGGATCGACTGGCAGCTCGCCCTGCCGTTCGTCGAGTACGACCTGTCGACGGTGACCGCCGCGGCGCAACCTTCCGAGGTGGTGTGCTCCGAGGAGTACACCACCCCGATCGACCCGCACGGCACGCACATCGCCGGAATCATCGGTGGCTGGTGGCCTCGTCCCCATGAGGTCTTCCGTGGCATCTGCCCGCGCATCCAGCTCTACGACTTCCGGGTCCTCGGCGCCGAGGGGAAGGGGGACGAGTTCTCGATCGTGACGGCCCTGCAGGCCATCCGGTACATCAACGAACAGGCGGGCCGGTTCGTCATCGCCGGGGTCAACCTCAGCCTGTCGGTGCCGCACGACGTGGCGAGCCACTCCACCGGCTGGACCCCGGTGTGCATCGAATGCGACCGTCTGTCCCGCTCGGGTGTGGTGGTCGTCGTCGCGGCCGGGAACTCCGGATACGCGGGAGCCGTGCACACGTTGGGCCAGGACTACCGCGGCGCCAGCATCTCCGATCCCGGGAACGCCGATTCCGTCATCACGGTCGGCTCCACGCATCGCAGCAACCCGCACCGCCACGGCGTCAGCTACTTCTCCAGCCGCGGCCCGACCGGCGACGGCCGGCTGAAGCCCGATCTCCTGGCGCCGGGTGAGGACATCGACGGTCCGGTGCCCGACCAGGGCATCGCCGCACTGCACGGCACCAGCCAGGCGGCGGCCCACGTGAGCGGAGCCGCGGCGATGCTGCTGGCCCGCAACCGGGAACTGATCGGCCGCCCCGAGCGGGTCAAGCAGATCCTGTGCACGACGGCGACGGACCTGGGCCGGGAACGGCACTACCAGGGGTACGGCCTGGTCGACGTCCTGCGCGCGATGCAGTCCGTGTGAGGGGTCGAGCCCGAAAGGAACGACCATGTTCACCTTTGACTTCCTCAACGCCCGGCACGGAGATTCCTTCCTGGTCCGCTGGGGGGAACCGAAGGAACGGGTCATGCTCGTCGACGGCGGACCGAGCCAGGTGTTCGAGACGTCGCTGCGCGACCGCCTGGCGCAACTCGCCCCGGACGCCCACGGCAGCCCGAGGATCGACGTCGTCTGCCTGTCCCACGTCGACGACGACCACGCGGCCGGCCTGCTCCAACTGCTGCGGCAGATACAGCACACGCGGGACGACCAGGAACCTGATCCGTTCGCGGTGAAGAGGATCTGGTTCAACTCCGTGGACGAACTGGTGGACCGCAAGGCGCCTGGCCTGAGCGCCTCGACCCGGGAGATCGTCGACCGCGCCGGCGAGGAGAGCGGCGCCGTCAGGGCGAGTTACAACCAGGGCCGGGCCATCCGGGACGCGGCGGCCGGACTGGGCCTGGACGGCAATCCCCTCTTCGACGGCCCTCTCGTCGAGGGCGAGGAGGCCACCCTCGACCGGTTGCACGTCATGGTCGTCGCCCCGGACGACGCGGCGCTGGAGGAGCTGACGGAACGCTGGCGCGAGGCCAAGCAGCGCAAGGACCCGACGGTCATCACGTCCGCCTACTCGGACGGCTCCATACCGAACCTGTCCAGCATCGTCCTGCTGGTGACGCACGAGGGCCGGACCGCGCTGCTCACCGGGGACGCCAGGGGCGACCGCATCCTGGCCGGGCTGCGTGCCACCGGGCTGCTCGACGACGGCGGCCCCCTCCACGTCGACCTGTTGAAACTCCCCCACCACGGCAGCGACCGCAACGTGGAGCAGGACTTCTTCGACAGCATTCACGCCGATCACTACGTCATCTCGGCCGACGGGGTGAAGCACCACCATCCCAGCGAGGAAACCCTGCGCATGCTTGTCGACTCCAGGGGCCGGGACGACGAGTACACCGTCCACCTGACGAATGAGATCGAGTTCGCCCGGGACACCCTCAAGGATCTCCGGAAGAGGCGGAGTTTCACCGTGAGCGAGCGTTCGCCCGCGGATCCGGCCCTGGTCATAGACGTCGGTGACCGGTCATGAACCCGCCCCGGCCGTCCAGCGGGAACCGGTGGGCCGTCGACTCACCGGCCCTCGGCACCGGTCTGCGGGCCCAGCCCTGCGGCGACACCCTGCGGCCCGCCCAGCCGGCCCCCTCCGACGACCCGGTCGCCGTCGCCCTGTCCGGCGGGGGCTTCCGGGCCACGCTCTCCGCACTCGGCGTCATCCGTCTCCTCGCCGACGCGGGCATGCTGTCCCACCTCAGGTACGCGTCCTCGGTGTCCGGAGGTTCGGTGGCCAACGGCCTGCTGGCCACGGCCTGGCGCGGCCTGCGCCAACAGGGCTTCACCGGCACGGCCGTCGACGACCTCCTCATCGACCCGACCATCGGCCGGATCAGCGCGCGTTCGCTGAAGAAGGCGCTGCTGCGGGGGGTGTGGCGCACCGTGGGCCCGTCGACGCGCACCGACCTCCTGGCCCGGCGCTTCGACGAGTGGTTCTTCGACGGGACCCGGCTGGAGGACCTCGACCCGCAGGTCAGATGGATCCTCAACGCGGCCAATCTGACCACCGGCGCCCGCTTCACCTTCGAACGCGACGTGTTCGGCGACTACACGATCGGGCTGACGCCCACCGCGGGGACCGACCTGAGGCTGAGCACCGCGGCAGCCGCATCGGCAGCGGTACCAGGGGCCTTCCCGCCGATGGTCCTCGAGCACGCGAGCTTCCCCTGCGGCACGGAGGCACCTGCCCTCCTCGACGGCGGCGTCTACGACAACACCGGTTCGGAGTCCGTCGACGGGGAGCGCTACCGCGATGTCTTCCTGCTCGTCCTCAACGCGGGCGGCCTGCTGCGCCCCGGAGCGTACGGCGGCATGCCGGTGGTCCGCGATCTCGCGCGCGCCAACTCCCTGCTGTACCGCCAGAGTACGGCCCTGCGCACGCGGTTGATCGTCGAGCGCTTCCGGCGCGGTGACGCGGTCGGCCCGGACGAACCCCTGCCACCCGGCGCCCGCCGGGGCGTCCTGGTGGCGCTGGCCACCGACTTCCCGCAGAACGGCGTCGGACGGCTGGAGCAGTGGCGGGACGCCTTCCCCGAGCACCGCACCCACGAGGGCCGCGACCTGGCGCTCGTACCGACGGTCTTCGACCAGCTGACGGAACGCCTGTGCCGGGCCCTGGTGTACCGCGGCTGGTGGCTCGCGGGGGCCGGTCTGGCGGCCTTCCATCCGTACCGGCTGCCGGACCTCGCCTCGCTGAAGGCCCCGCCCCTTGAGGACGGAAACTGACCGCAAGGCCTCCTACGGTCGTTCCATGACCCAGACGCAGAACATCCTTGTCACCGGTGCCACCGGAACCGTCGGCCGTCAGGTCGTCGCCGAACTGCTCGCTCGCGGCCACCGGGTCCGCGCTCTCACCCGGGACGCGGCGAAGGCCGAGTTCCCGGCCGGGGTCGAGGTCGTGGAGGGCGACCTGACCGACCCCGACAGCCTGGTCCCGGCGCTGGACGGAGTCACCGGCCTTCACCTGATCACCTTCGGCGGCGCCTACTTCGCCCCGCTGGAGACGGGTCCGCGGATCCTGGAACTGGCCCGCGCGGCCGGCGTTCGCCGGGTCACCGTGCTGCACGGCGGCGGGCCGTCGCTGCTGGAGGACGCGGTGCGCGCGGACGACGGGGTGGCCTGGACGGTACTCATGCCGGTGGAGTTCATGGCCAACGCGCTGGAATGGGCGGAGGGCGTCGTGACCCGGGACGAGGTCCAAGAACCCTTCGTCTCCCGGCTGAGCGCCATGGTGCACGAGGGCGACATCGGCGCCGTCGCCGCGGTGGCGCTCACCGAGGAGGGCCACGGCGGCCAGGAGTACGTGATCACCGGCCCCGAACTCCTCACGGTGGGCGACAAGGTGGCCGCCATCGCCGCCGCTCGCGGACAGGAGATCGCCCTGGTCGAACTGACCGAGGAACAGGCCGTCGCGCAGTGGCGGGCGGCGGGCCATCCGGAGGACGTGATCGGCTTCCTCCTGGAGGCCTTCGGCAACACCCCTGAGGTCGGCCGCACGGTCGTCGACACCGTGGAGAAGGTCACCGGCCGCCCGGCCCGCACCTTCACCGAGTGGGCAGCGCGGCACGCGGACGCCTTCACGGCGTAGCTCCGCGCCCTCGCGTCAGCGCAGGTCGACCGTCTCCACGGGGTGATTCAGCCGCGCCCGTTCCGCCGCCAGCACCGCGAGATGGCTGGTGAGCGATTCCCGTGGGCCCGACTTCACCAGGCCGGGACTGCCGGTGGCGACGGCGGCGACGAACGCTTCCATCAGGCCCGCGTCGCCGCCGCCGTGGCCACCGGCCGCGTTCATCGCGCCGCCGCCACCCAGGTCGACGTCCTCCTCGGCACGGGTCAGGAAGTCGTAGACCCGCAAGTGCCTTCCGTCGCCGCGCGTGCCGAAGATCCGGGTCTGCCGGTCGGCCTGTTCGGTGAACGCGGTCATGGTGAAGGTGCCGGTCGCGCCGGAGGCGAACTCCATGGCGACGACCTGGTGGTCGACCACGTCGTTGTCGCACGCGTACACGCAGCGGCCGTACGGGCCCTCGCGCAGGGCGGTTTCGAGCGCCTGCGGGGTGAAGTCGTCCACCACCACGCTCAGCGGCCAGCGATGCTCCCCGCGGGCGAGCCGGTCGCCGTACTCGCGCGGGGCGGAGTACGGGCAGTGCGCCTCGACCGAGCAGTCCAGGCACCGTTCGGCGGCTCCGGCAGGGCGGTTGTCGGGGCGGAAGTGGGAGAGCCGGCCGAAGCTGGAGACACGGACCGGCGGTTGGCCGAGGACGTACTGCAACCAGTCCAAGTCGTGGCAGGACTTGGCCATCAGCATGGAGGTGGCCTCGTCCTCCCGGCGCCAGTTGCCCCGTACGAACGAGTGGGCCTGATGCCAGAAGCCGACGGGTTCGAGGTGCTGGACGCTCACTATGTCCCCGAGCCGCCCTGAGTCCACGACCGCTTTCAGCGCGCGCGTGTACGGCGTGTACCGCAGGACGTGGCCGACGGCCAGCGTGACCCCGGCCTCCTCCACGGCGGCCACGATCCGTCGGCACTCCCGCGCGGTCAGCGCCATCGGCTTCTCCAGCATGATGTGGTGGCCGAGTTCCGCGAACGCCAGGACGGGCTCCAGGTGGTCCCGGTCCAGGGTGCAGATCAGTACGGCGTCGGCGACCCGCCCGCGCGCGGCCAGCACCCGCCAGTCCTCGACCGCCGCCCCGGGCGCCAGGGCGTGCGCCGCCGCGAACCGGTCGCGCCGGGTCTCGCGCGGCTCGGCCACCGCGACGACCCGGGCCCGATCGGGATGTGCCAGCGCCCCCCGCGCATGGCCGGTCCCGCGGTCACCGGCACCGACGACGGCGAGAGTGACGACGGAGGGCATGGGCCCGCCTTCCTTGTGCCTCGGAGACTGGGGCGGTGGCGCTCCCGAACGGGGGCGACGCCAGCGGCGCCGCCTCCGCGCGACAAGGTGGTGGCCACCCGTCATCGCCTCTCGTCGGCCGTGGCCCGCTCAGGCGCTCGTGCGCTGCTCGACGGGTTCGCCGGGCTCCGGCTCCCGCGTCGCCGCCACCGCGTCGTCCTCCTGCTTACGGGTGGTCCGGCGGCCGGGAAGGACAGCGAGGACGATCATCGTGCCGGCGGCCATGATGATGCCGCCGATGAGGCTGGTGTGGGCGACCCCGTGGGCGAAGGACTCGTTGACCGCGTCGGCCAGCGCCTGGGCCTGCTGGGGCGTGGCACCGGGGGTCTTGGCGACCTGCTCGGCGACCGCGAGACCCGCGCCGACCGACTCCTTGGCGGTCTCCAGCGCGTCGTGCGGCAGTTGGGTGCTCACCAGGTCGGTCAGCCGGTCCTTGTAGGCGGTGCCCAGCAGGGAGCCGAGGACGGCGATGCCGAGGGATCCTCCGAGCTCCAGCGAGGTGTCGTTGGCGCCGCCACCGACGCCGAGTTCGGACTCGGGGAAACAGTCCATGATCGTGTCGGTCGCGGGCGAGACGCTCAGGCCGATCGCGAGACCGAGCAGCAGCAGCGTGGGCAGGAAGTCGGTGTACGTCGAGCCCCTGTCGACCTGCGTGAGCAGGAACACGGCCACGGTGCCGATGGCCATGCCGGGCACGACCATCGCCCTCACGCCGAGCCTCGGGGTCAGCTTCCCGGTCACCGCGGCCCCGACGAACACGGCACCGGCCAGCGGCAGCAGCCGTATGCCCGTCTCCAGGGCGTCGTAGCCGAGGACGAACTGGAGGAACTGGGTGGAGTAGTAGATGGAGCCGAAGGTGCCGAAGAAGAAGAACAGCACCGCGATCATCGAACCGCTGAAGCCGCGCAGCCTGAACTTGCGGACGGCGAGCATCGGGTGCGGGTGCTTCAGCTCCCACACGGTGAAGGCCACGAGGCCCACGCCTGCGGCGACTGCCGCCGCGACCGGACCGGCGCCCCAGCCGAAGTGCGGGCCCTCGATGATGGCGTAGACGAGTGAGCCGACCGAGATGATCGACAGCAGGCCGCCGACGTAGTCGATCCGGCCCATGCCCTCCGCCTTGGACGGCGGCACCAGGACGAACGCGCCGAGGACGGCGACGACCGCGATCGGCACGTTGATCAGGAACGTCGAACCCCACGCGTGGCTCTCCAACAGCCGGCCGGCGACGACCGGGCCGACCGCGATGGCCAGGCCGGACGTGGCGGTCCAGGCCGTGATGGCGCGCGCCCTCTCCCGCCTGGGGAACATCGCGACGAGCAACGACAGCGTGGCCGGCATGACCACGGCGGCGCCCACGCCCATGATCGCGCGGGCCGTGATGACCAGGCTCGTGTCGTCCACCAGGCTGCCCATCACCGAACCGCCCGCGAAGACCAGCAGACCGGCCACGAGCGCGCCGCGGCGGCTGTACTTGTCGCCGATCGCGCCGAGGACCAGCATCAGCGCGGCATAGGGGACCGTGTAGCCGTCGATGACCCACTGCAGATCACTGCTGGACAGCCCCAGGTCGGTGGTCATGTCGGGGGCCGCGACGATCAACGACGTGTTGGCCATGACCACGATCAGCAGGCTGAGGCACAGGACGAGCAGCGCCCACCAGCGCCGGGCGTACGGCCCGGCCGTCCGGTCGACGGGGGTGGTGGCGAGCACAGGCATGGGCACTCCAGAGGACGCACTAATTGCTCAACGATGAGCAGCTTATTATCTTGCCCATTGACGTGCAAATAAGCCACTGGATGCCCGCCGAAGGAGAACCATGTACGAGTCCCGGCCTGCCCACGACACCGCGCGCCGCCCGCAGGGCGAACCGCCCGACCCCCCGCGGAGCGGAACTCCCCCACCCCGGGCCCGGCGCCCGGTCGCCGTCGCCGTCGGCTGCCTGCTCGCGGTGGTCCTCGTCCCCGTCGCGGTGGACCGCGTGGCGTGCGCGCGCACGGAGGACAGCACGGCGCGCGCCTTCCAGGACGCCATGAACACGACCCTGCCGCCGAAGGTTCGGGTGCACGGTTTACCCGTGCTGTCCCAGCTGGCCGCAGGAACCCTGCGGGACGTGGACCTCACCGCGCAGGACATACCGGCCGACGGCGAAACGCGCCCACTGCCCGTCTCCGAGCTCTCCCTGCACATGGAGGGACTGCGGAAGTCGGACGACGAGAACGAGGCAACCGCGCGCGAGGCCGAGGCGACCGCCTTCCTGTCGTACGCGGATGTGTCGAACGCCCTCGGCGTGAAGGTCGCCCGGGGCGATGGGCCCCGCCGGATCACCGCCCGTGTTCCCCTTCCCTTCGGCGACGAGGCCACCGCGACGGCCACGGTCTCGGCGCTCCCCGGCAACCGCGTCGGCTTCGGCGGCTTCCAGGTCACCGGCGGCGCGCTGCCCACCGTCGGAGAGGCCCTGCTGGACATGGCCTTCGAACAGCCGACCCCGCTACGGAACATCCCCGATGGTCTGCGGCTTCGCTCGGTCACGACCACGGCGAAGGGACTCAGGGCCCACTTCTCGGGCGAATCGGTCACCTTCCGCCCGGCCGGCCGCGCCTGACAGCGGCCGCGGAGCCGGTCCCGCCGCCCTTGCCGGGGAGGCTACGGCCCTGCTCGCCCACCCAGGGTCCCGTCAGGTTCCCCTGTCGACGGTGCCGGTCCGTCTCGTGATGCCCGTGGTGCTCGTGGTGCCTCACTCGCGGTGAGGTGTTCCAGCACCTCGACCAGTTCCTGGCAGGCCCGCTCCACCGAGCGCCGGGTGTTGCGCTGCTCGGTGATCACGGCGGAGAGGAGCAGGGCGGTCAGGGCCATGGTGCCGTTGAAGGCCTGCAGTTTGATCATCACCTCGGTCCGGTTCATCCCTTGGAAGGGACCGACCGCCTCCGTGGCGGCGACCGTGGCCGCCACGGACGTGAAGAGAGCGCAGAGCATGCTGCCGGCGAGCTGGAAGCGCAGGGCCGCCCAGATGAGCAGCGGGTAGACCAGGAACAGCACACTGATGGTGACGTGCGTGACCAGCAGCACCGCTGCGCAGGTGACGAGGGCGAGTCCGGTGGCCTCCGGCAACCGGGACATCTTCGGGGGCCATCGTGCGGTGTAGAGCAGCAGCAGGAGCGGGGTGACGATCAGGACACCCATCGCGTCGCCCACCCACCACGCCAGCCACACCGTCCAGAAGCCGTGGGTATGGAGCCGGTCTGTCAGCACGAGCATGCCGACACCCGTCGTGGCACTGATCAGCATGCCGGTCAGGGCGCCGAGGAAAACCAGGGCCAGGCCGTCCCGCAATCGGCCGAGATCGGTACGGAAGCCAACGTAGAGCAGCATGAGGCAGGCGCAGACGGGGGCGACCGTGTTGCCCGCCAGGATGCCGACCGTCTCGGGTCGGACCGTGGTGAGGTGCATGATGACGAACAGGGCACCGAGTGCGATGCCGAGCCAGACGCGCAGTCCGAAGATCAGCAGAGCGGCCACCGCGACGCCCGTCGGCGGCCAGATCGGGGTGACCACCGCCCCCTCGACGACCAGGTTCCGCACGAGTCCGAGCCGCCCCGCGGCGTAGTAGCAACCGGCGACGGCCAGCGTCTGGAGGGCGAAGACGCCGGTCCGGCGCAGATTCTCGGTACCCACCACACAAGCCATCAGACACCGCGGCGGCCGTTTCGGCGAGGCGGGCGCGGCGGCATGCCGCCCTACGGCTGAGCTTCGGACCCTTCGTGACCGAGGACCAGCACCGCGGCGTCGTCGTCGTGCCCCACCCGCTCCGCTCCCCGGATCACGGCGGCGGCGAGCGAGCCGGCGTCCATGCCCGCCACCGCGGCGATGCCGGCGAGCCGGACGACCTGGTCGAGACCCTGGTCGAGCTCCATGGACGGTCCCTCCACCACACCGTCCGTGAGCAGGACGACCACGCCGCCCGTGGTGAGCCGGTACCGGGTCACGGGGTAGACGGTGCCGGTCTGGATGCCGAGCGGCGGGCCGCCCTCGTCCTCGGCGACCCCGGACTTTCCGTCCGCCGTCGCCCACACGCAGGGGATGTGCCCGGCCCGGGCGCTCTCCAGCACGCCCGAGGCCGGATCGAGGCGTATGAAGGTGCAGGTGGCGAAGAGATCGGTACCGAGGGTCAGCAGGAGTTCGTTCGTCCGCGCGAGGAGCTCACCCGGCTCACTCGTCACGGAGGCCAGGGCGCGCAGACCGACGCGTACCTGGCCCATGAAGGCGGTGGCCTCGATGTTGTGGCCCTGGACGTCCCCGATGGACAGTCCGATACAGCCGTCCGGCAGGTGGAAGGCGTCGTACCAGTCGCCCCCCACGTTGAGGCCGTGGAAGGCCGGGACATAGCGCACTGCCAGGTGGTAGCCGGGCGCCGCGGGCATCTGTGCGGGCAGCATGTCGCGCTGCAGGGCGATGGCCAGTTCGACCCGGGAACGCTGCAGCTCCGCGTGCTCCCGCGCGAGGGAGGTCAGCGAACCGAGTCGGGCCAGCAGTTCGTCGCCGTGGTCCGCGGGGCGCTTGCGGGACATGGCCGCTCCGGATGATTTCCCGCCCTTTTCAGGGCACCAGCCCCCAAACGTCTCACATCGGATGATAGTGGCGCATCAGCACCACCCGGAACCTCAGCCCCGACCAAACGCGGCCAGGCCGGTCATGGGCGAGGAGGCCGCGCCTCGATCGCCGCGACACGTGCGGCCAGCTCGTCGTACATCGCTTCCAGTCTGGCCACCCGGACGGCGAGGTCCTCTCGGGGTGCGCCCGGCGGATGGTCGGGGCCGGGATCGAGGACGTACGTGTCCAGATAGTCGTCGTGCAGATGCAGATGCTCCGTCCTGCGCAATTCACGGATCGCGCGCCGAACGTGCTCTTCCGGCAATCCGTAGTGGCGGCGCACCTCGGCCAGGGTGGGCAGTACGTCGCCGGCTGCGAAGCGGCCTGCGGCCAGGCCGTCGCGGATGTGCCGGGCGAACTCGTCCCGCGCCCCGTCCACGTCGCTCCGCGTCGGTCCGGGCAGGCGGATCGTTTCCAGGTCGGACGGCCTGTCGTACTTCCTCTCCGGCATCGCTAACGCACTCGCCCTCGAGCCTTCAGCGGCACCGGCGGCAGCTCCGGCGCGGGCAGCGGCTCTCCGTCGTAGCCCTTCACCTCGCCGAACCGTGTGCCCTCCATCCAGTCCCGGCGGGCCTGTTCGATCTCCTGCTGGGAGCGGCCGATCCAGTTCCAGAACATGATGAGCTCCTCCTCGAACGGCTCGCCGCCCAGGAGCATCAGGCTCGCGTCCGACGCGGCGCGCAAGGGGAGTTCGGTGCGGCCGCAGCCGAGGTAGAGCATCGAACCGGGGAGGACCGGGACGCCGTCCACGTGGGCCTCGCCGGACATGGAGAGGACGGCGTACTCGAAGTCCGGCTCCAGGGGGAGGCGTACGTCCGCGCCGCATGCGAGGGAGAGGTCGGCGCCGATCAGAGGGGTGTACGTCGTGCCGGGGGAACTCGCGCCGTCCAGGTCGCCCAGGATCACGGTGGCCGACAGGCCGGGCGCGGTGACCACCGGGAGTTCCGCGTGGTGCTCGAAGCGGGGCTCCGTGTGGCGGTCGCGGTCGGGCAGGGCGACCCACAGTTGCGCGCCGTGCAGGAAGCGGGCGTGGGACCTCGGGCTCTCCTCGGAGTGGCTGATCGCCCGGCCCGAGGTCATCAGACCCAGTTCGCGGGGGCGGATCGTCTGCAGGCTGCCGGTCGAGTCGCGGTGCAGCACCTCGCCCTCGTGCAGCCAGCTCACCGTCTGCAGGCCCATGTGCGGGTGCGGGGGCACCTGCATGCCGGGCTCGTCGGCGATGTCGTCGGGGCCGTAGTGATCGACGAAGCACCAGGCGCCGACCATGCGGCGGCCCAGGTTGGGCAGGAGTCGGCGGACTTCCGATGACTCGCCGAGCTTGACCCTGCGCGGGCTGAGGAGTTCCCGTACGGGCTCCGCCACGACGAAGCCACGGCCGCCGCACACCGCGGGCACGGCCTCGCGATCAAGATTGCTCATGTCGCCCAAACTAGCCGCGCGGCGGCCCTCGCGTCAGTCCATCCCCCACGGCGGCCGGGGCGGCTCACCCGAAAATAGTAGCCATGTACATAGTAGCCATGTACTCTATCTGTCATGAGTTCGGCATCCGAGGGCGCGACGCCCGGTTTCCTGGTCTGGCGGCTGTCCATGAAGTGGCGGGTGGCGGTCGACCGCGCGGTGGCCCCGCTGGGCCTGACGCACGCTCAGTACGCCCTGGTGGCGTCGCTGTACGGCATGCACCGCACCGGACAGCGCCCCAGCCAGCGGCGCCTGGCCGATCACACCGGACTCGAACCGCTCTACGTCTCCAAGCTCGCCCGCTCCCTGGAGTCCGCCGGACTCCTGGAGCGCACCCGTGACCCGAGGGATCCGCGCGCCGTGCAGCTGGCGCTCACCGAGACGGGCCGCGAGGTGACCGGGCAGGCCGTCAAGGTCGTCCACGGCCTCCTCCAGCAACTGCTGGCGCCGCTCGGCGGCCTCGACAGCCCGCGCGCACGCGAGTTCGGCGCCGATCTGGCGACCCTGCTCGACGCACCACTCGATCCGTTCAGCGAGAACACCGAGCCACCCAAGGAGCAGTCATGACCACCACCGCCCCCGCCGTCGACAGCCGCGTGATCGGTCTGGCGCACTACGCCGCCCGCGCCGTACTGGAGAGCGTCCTCGCCGGCTACGGCCTCACCTTCCAGGAGCAGATCACCCTGCGGCTGGTCGTCGTCGCCGAGGCGCCCGTCACCCGCGAGGCGATCGTCGAGCAGGTCGTCGGATCGCTCAAGGTCGACGCCGACAGCGCGCGGTCCGTCATAGCGGGGCTGACCGAGAAGGGGCTGCTGGAGGACGACGGCGCCTCGGACTTGCGGGTCACCGACGCCGCCGCGGCACTGTTCGCAGAATCCGGCGCGGAGATCTCGAAGGTCGCCGCCCGTATCTACGCCGGCATCCCGGCGGAGGACCTGGCCGCGGCCGGACGGGTGCTGACCCTGGTCACCGAGCGGGCCAACGCCGAACTGGCCGCCCGGGCCGCATGACAGCACGAAGGCGGCGGACGGGACCCAGTGTCCCGTCCGCCGCCTCCCCGGCCCGCTACGCGGCCGTGCGCTTGCGGCGATGCGCGATCTCGCCGAGCACGACGTCCACGGCCAGGAACGCCAGCAGCGAGATCCCGAGCAGCGGCACGAAGTAGCCGACCACGGCCGCCACCACCGCCAACGGCACCAGGATCTGCGGCGGTACGTGCTGCCAGGCGCCGCGCGCGATCGGGCGGCCGAAGGCGGAGTCCCGGCCGCGCTGCCACCACATGCGGTAGCCCCAGACGATCAGCAGGACGAGGGAGAGCGCCAGCAGCATCAGGGCGATCTGGCTGACCAGGCCGAACAGAATGCCGGTGTGCAGGTCGATGCCCCAGCGGGTGAGCTTGGCGAGCACCGGGTAGTCGCTGAACCGCAGCACGTCGACGACCTGGCCGGAGCCGGGGTCCACGGCCACGGAGTCCTGCTTGGTCGGCCAGGAGCGCTGGATCTGCTTGACCACGTACGCCGATTCCGCGTCCGCGGGCGGCACGATCTCCACCGGGTCGCCGAGCCCCTTGGCCCGAGCCGCCGCGAGCACCTTGTCGAGGCCGACCCCGTGCGCCGCGTCCCCGGCGGCGGAGGAGGCGCCGTGTCCGGAGTGCTCGCCGCCCGCGCCCGCCGATATCGACGGGGTCGCTCCGCCGAGCGAGGTGCGCAACTCGTCGATGTTGGCACCGGCGTACTGCGACCAGGTCAGACCGGTCGCCGACAGGAAGAGGAACCCGGCGGCGGCCCAGGCGCCGACCGTGCCGTGCAGGCCGAGGGTGCGGCGGCGGCCGCTGGTGCCGCGCAGCTTGCGACGCGCCCGGCGCCGGGAGAACCAGAGCACCAGACCGCCGAGGGCGATCACCCACAGCCAGCTCGCGGCGAGTTCGCTGTAGAGGCGTCCGCTCTCCCCGAGGTGCAGATCGCGGTGGAACTCGTCGATCCAGGTGCGCAGCGGAAGGGCCCCGGTGGAGCCGTACTGTTCGAGCGAGCCGCGCACCTTCGCCGTGTACGGGTCGACGAACACGGCGAGGGTGTGCGTCTCGTCGACGCCCTCGACGCCGGACAGCAGCACCCTGGTGGTCGCGTCGTCCTCCGGCGAGGGCCGTACCGCGGAGACCGTGCCCTCCGGGTGGGCCTCGCGGGCCGCGGCGACCTGCTGGGAGATCGGCAGCTTCTCGTCGCCGACGGGGACGGTCATCTCGTGCGCGTACACGATCTTCTCGGCCGGGAACGCGGCGGCGTAGAGGAAGCCGGTCGCGGCGGCGACGAGCAGGAAGGGGGCGACGAGCACCCCGGCGTAGAAGTGCAGCCGCAGGACGAGCGGGCGCAGGGGTGCCCAGGTGCGGCGGGCCGGCGCCGGGGCGGCGTCGGTCTGTGAAGCCTCGTCCGGTCTGGTCGAGGGAGCGGTGGACATCGGCGGGCCTCTCCGGGGCTGGGGACGCTTGGGTGCGGTTGCGGTCCAGTAGTCGGGGCGAACGGCCCCGGAGTTCCCGGCATGTGAAGTGACCCGAGTCACACCCGGCGGGGGCGTGGCATCCTGACCCGATGGCATCACCGAACGACCACACGCCCCTGACCGACCTGGTCGAACAACTCCTCGCCACCGGCGGTCCGTTGCCGATCGTGGCGGCCGGCGATCCGGTGCTGCGCCGCCGGACCGAGCGCTACGACGGCCAGTTGTCCCCCGCCCTGCTGGCCCGCTTCGTCGAAGCGCTGCGGCTGACCATGCACGCGGCGCCGGGGGTGGGTCTGGCGGCACCACAGGTCGGCGTGCCGCTGCGGGTCGCGGTGATCGAGGATCCGGCGCCGGTTCCGGAGGAGGTACGGCTGGCGCGTGGCCGGGTGCCGCAGCCGTTCCGGGTGCTGGTGAACCCGTCGTACGAACCCGTCGGTTCCGTGCGTGCCGCCTTCTTCGAGGGCTGTCTGAGCGTGCCCGGCTACCAGGCTGTGGTGGCGCGGGCCGCCGAGGTGCGACTGAGGGGCGAGGACGAGCACGGGCGTGCCCTCGACGAGGTGTTCACGGGCTGGCCCGCCCGGATCGTGCAGCACGAGACCGACCATCTGGACGGGACGCTCTATCTGGACCGGGCCGAACCGCGCTCGCTGTCCGCCAACCCGGCGGTGGCTGAACGATGGGCGCAGCCTACGCCTCGGGAGGCGGCTCGAGCGCTCGGCTTCGACCTGCCGGACTAGGTGTTCCCAGGGCAGCGGACCACCATGACGGAGATCACCAGAACCCTGACTATCCGCGCCAACACGCAAGAGCGGCCCGGCTTTTCCCCTACCCCGCCACCAGCACGATGCCGCTGACCTCGTGCACCTGCCCCGGGTTGACCGGGTCGCCCACGGTGACCCGCCAGGCGCCGGGGGCGGGTAGGGCGAGGCGGGTGGAGTAGATGCCCTCGCCGCGGTTGCGCAGGGTCCGGCGCGCGCCCACCTCGCCGGTCTCGACGTCCACGGCCGTGGCGGACAGGACCAGCCGGTCGTCGTCGGCCACCGCCTGAACAGGACAGTCACCACCCTCGGCGACGTCGGGCAGGTCCACGCCCAACTCCTGCCCGCCGTCGAGGAACTGCCGTGGATCACGGGCGGTCAGCACGGCTTCGAGCTGGTTCAGCAGGGCCCGCTCGTTCTGCAGCGCCCCGTGCTTCTGGGCGAAGAAGCGGACGCTGGAGTCGTCCGTCAACTGCGCCGGGAAGCACGAGAAGCGCGGGACCGTACCGTCCCCGAGATGATCGGTGCCGTCGAGCTCCCGTCGGCCGGCCAGCACGTCGGACGCGAGCAGCGCGGACTGACGGGTGGGCTGCCGGCACCCGCCGAACACGTGCAGGGCGTACCCGTCACCGTCGGCCCGGTCCAACTCGTCGTGGAAACGCAGGGCTTCGGCCGCCGATCCCGCGTCCACCCCCGGCACCCGGGCACGGGCCGGATCCGACCGGGAGCCGTCACCGTCCACGACGCAACGCCACGTCGGCAGGAGTTGGTACAGCGAGGGCATCGACCGCGCCAGCCGGGTGAACGGCCCCGACATCCGACCCAGCCGCGGCGCCACCCCCTCGTGCAGCGAGACAAGGGCGTTGACCGATCCCCGATAGGGCGTCCCGACGGTGATCAGGCCGCGGGCGTGCGCGCTGCCGCCGAGGACGTCCAGGTAGTAGCGGGCGACGAGTCCGCCCATCGAGTGGGCCACGAACACCACCCGCGCCTCGGGATGGCCGCTCCGCCTGCGCCAGTCCTCCAGCGCGGGCTCCACCCGTTCCGCGAGCCGACGGGCCGTCAGCCGCACCGAGAGCCGCCAGTCGTACGGGAACGGCAGCAGGTTCCCGGACCGCGCGGACAGGCCCAACCGCCGTTCCAGGAAGGTCAGCAGGGTCTCGTAGCCGTCGATCGCCGAGACCCCGGGCAGGATGTGCAGGCCCTTGATCAGGCCCACGGCCTCGACACCGTCACCCGGATCCGAGTCCCCGAGGTCGGCGGGCAGCGCGAGCCGCCGTATCTCGTCGAGACCGCCCAGCGCGTGCCGTCCGGCGACCGCGAGGGTGTGGTTCCACACCTCGCGTCCGTCCCGCGCCAGGACACTGCCCATGATGCCCGGCAGCACCACGACCAGATCCGTCACCGCAGTGCCGCGCACCGTGTCCCCCCGGGGTTCAAATCGCCGTATTATGCGCCTGGTTGACAGCGCGCCACATGGTACGGCGTCGACGTCGGCCGGGTACGGAAGCGGGGGACCCACGGTGCGGTGGCGCGTATGACGGACGACGGTCGGTTCGTCCTGGTCGGAGTCGGCGACTACCGGAACGCGCGATGGCCGAGGCTGCGCCATGTTCCGGCCAGCGTGAACAAGCTGTTCAGGCTGTTCCGATCGCTGGGGTACGGGCACGACCTGCCCGAACTCACCGCGGGCGGAGACTGGGCGACGATCACCAACCGGCTCAGGGACTGGCAGGGTGACGGCACCCGGCTGGTGCTGTACTGGACGGGCCACGGCTGCGTCGACGCGGGCGAGCACTTTCTGATCACGTCCGACTCCCCCGGCAAGCGCCTGCACGACCTGCGGGCGATCACCGCGAGAAACCTGGCCCGCTTCCTCGCCCACCAGGACTTCCGCGAGGTCCTGATCCTCCTCGACTGCTGCGCGAGCGGCGTCGCGGCGTCCCGGGTCGCCGCCCAGATCTGCGAGGTGCTGGACCACACCAGCGCCTCGGGACCGGAGCGGCGGTACGCGGTGATCGCCTCCACCCGCGGTTACGACAGCGCCGAGGACGGGGTGTTCGCCGAGGCCCTGGAGCAGGTGGTGCGGCAGGGCCCCGAGGACCGTCGGTGGACCGAGCACGACGAGACGATCCGCTCCGACGAACTCGCCGACGTGATCAGCCGGATCCTGGCGGACCGCGACGCCGCGACCGCGTACGTCGCGCTCGGCGCGCCCGTGCCCGCGCTCCGCAACCCCCTGCATCCCTCGGCCACCGTGCCGGACGAGGACGTGGAGACCAAGCGGCTGCGCCGGTTGCGGGCGGTCGACGTGGACCGGCACCTGGTGCTCTCCGCCCGGGGGATCGAGGTCGGCGAGACCGGCTGGTACTTCTGCGGCCGACGGCGGCTGATGCGCCGGCTCATCGCGTGGCTGGCCGCGGCGGATCGGGGCCTGTTCGTCGTCACCGGCTCGCCCGGCACGGGGAAGTCCGCCCTGCTCGGCCGGATCGCCACGCTCTCGGTACCGGATCTGCGGACGGTGGCCGAGGCGGAGGGCGCGTTGAACGACACGCCCAACTCCGAGCTGCCGCCGCTCGGTTCGGTCGATCTCGCGCTGTCCTGCCGGAACAAGACACTGGACGACTGTCTGCGCGCGGTCGCCGACGCCCTGGACCTGCCCCTGCGGGGGGACGGTTGGCTCCGCGCGGCGCAAGTCGTCCGGGAGGTCGGTGAACTGGGCCGCCGGGTCACCGTCGTCCTCGACGGCCTGGACGAGGCCAAGCCGGCCGAGGCCGTGCCGATCGCCTCCGACCTGCTCCGGCCACTGGCCGGGCTGCCCGGCGTACGGGTGCTGGTCGGAACCCGCCCGCACCGGGCCGGCGGCGCCTCCGTCAGCGCCGACGCCGGTCCGCTGCTCCAGGCACTGGCCGCCGACGAGACGGCCGTACTCGACGACGAGCCGGAGACCCGGGCCGACCTCGCCGCGTACGCGTTACGGCGCCTGCACCGGGCCGAGCACTCGCCGTTGCGGAACCGGGAGGACCTCGCCCGCCACTGGGCCGAGCGGGTCGCCGACGCCAGCGACGGGATCTTCCTGTACGCGCGGGTCGCCAGCCGCGCCGTCCTCGACGCCCTCTCCCGCGCCGGCGCCACGGACCGGGATCTCCGGCTGGAAACGCTGCTCTCCAGCGGCCTGTCCGCCGTACTGGACGAGGAGTTCGCCCGCTCCCCCGACCCCGAACGCCTGCGCGACCTGCTGCGCCCACTGGCCTGGGCCGAGGGCGCGGGACTGCCCCGCCGGGACCTGTGGCCGGCCCTGGCCGGGGCGCTCTCCGGCCGAGGCCGCCGCTACCGGGACGAGGACGTCGCCTGGGTCCTGGAACACGCCGGATTCCACATCGTCGAGTCCGGTGAGTCGGGTCAGACGGTGTACCGGCTCTACCACCAGGCGTTGATCGACCACTTCCGCCGCACCTCACCGACGGACGCGCACACCCGGATCACCCGCGCCCTGCGCGCGACCGTCCCCGGGCGCGGCCCGGCCGCCTGGGAATCCGCCCACCCCTACCTGCGCCGCCATCTCGCGGCGCACGCCCTGGCCGCGGGACTGCTGCCCGAGGTGATGCGCGACGTCGGCTTCCTCACCTGTGCCGATCCCGCCCGTACGGAAGCCGCCGTGCGCTCCCTGCCGGAGCGGTTCAGCCTGCCGGTGGCCCGGCTGTACCTGCGGACCGCGCACCGGCTGGCCTCGCTCGCCCCCGCCGAGCGGCTGCGCACCCTGCACATGACAGCCGCGTTCGAGGAACCCACCGTCACGGCCTGGTTCCGAGGCCACGCCATCATGCCCGCGACGCTGGAGGCCGCGTCGGCACCCTCGGACGACTTCAGTGTCGTCCTGCGCGGGCACGCGGGCCCGGTGGTCGCCCTGGAGCCCGTCGACACCGGCGACGACCGGGAGTTGCTCGCCTCGGCGGGCGGGGACACGACCGTCCGGCTGTGGGAGCCCGACACGGGCGAGACCCGGATGGTGCTGACCGGCCCGGAGGCGACGGTGACGGCGCTCACCTCGCTCACCGACGCGCGGGGCCGTCGGCTGCTGGTCGCCGCGGCCGGCCGTGAATTGCACGTGTGGGACGTCGGCACCGGCGCCCCAGTAAGGGTGTTGCACGGGCACACGGACACCGTGCTGACCCTGACGACGGTCCAGGACACGCTCGTCTCCGCCGGAGAGGACCGCTCGTTACGGCTGTGGCGTACGGACGACTGGACCGCGACGGTCCTGACGGGTCATCTGGGCCCGGTGACCGCCGTGACGTCGGGACGCCTGCCCGATGGACGGCGTGTCCTGCTGTCCACGGGCGCCGACTGCACCGTGCGCCGCTGGCGCTTGGACGGAGCGGAGGGGCCCGAGGCGGCCGGAGTGTTGTACGGGCACACCGGGACGGTCTACGCCCTCGCGTGCCAGGAACCCGCCGACGGCCGGACGCTCGCGGTGTCGGGCGGGGAGGACGGAACCCTGCGGGTCTGGGACGTGGGGCGCCCGGCCCTGGTCCGGGTGCTGCCCGGGAAGGTGCGCGGGGTGCGCTCGCTGGCGTCCTTCACGGCCGCGGGCCGCAGCTTCGTGGCCGCCGCCGGAACGGGGTCCCGCATCACCGTCGTCGATCCGTCCACCGGAGCTCTGAGGCACACGGTCAGGAACCGTGTGGTGGCCACGACGGATCAGCTTCATTCCCGGGGCGCGCCGAGCCGGCAGGTGGTCGTCTCGTCCCTGCCCGAGGATCCGCAGCCGCTCGCGACGGGCGGCTCGTACGCACTCGCCCCGCTCACCGCGGGCAGCCGTTCCGGCCTGTTCGCCTCGGCCGGCTGGGACGGCACGGTACGGCTGTGGGACGCGCACCTCGGCGGGACGACCGACGCACCCGACTACGACGGCCTGCGCGCACGCCGTGTCGTCGCGCTGCAGCATCCTCCGCAGGGCCTGCCCTGGGCGCTGGCGGTGGCGGGGCGGGACGGCGGGGTGTGGCTGACCGGCCCCAACGGAGAGTTGCGGACCGCGCTGTGGCCCGCTCACCGCAAGGTCCGGACGCTGGCGGCGCTGACACCCCCCACCGGGCATCCGGTGGTGGCCCTGGTCGAGGAGGACCACCGGCACGTCCGCTTCGTCGACGTGGTGACGGCAGAGGAGTTCGGGGCGCCCGAAGGGCTGGTCCCCGCCGTCCTCACCGCGGACAGCGTGACAGACCTGCGCGCTTGCACGGTTCCGGGACGGCTGGCGGCTCTGCTCGTGCAGTACGAGCTGGGCGGGGCCCGCACCGTCCTGTGGCTGGGCCACAACGGGGCTCGGGTCACCACCCGGTTGGCGGCGGCGCGGACCGGCGTGCCGTTCGAGCACCGGACGGTCGCGGTGGACGACGAAGGGCTGATCTCGGTACACGGCACCGACGACCATGTCGTGGGCACCGTCCACCGGGAGTGCACGTCCGTGCCTCCCATCGCCGTGCGCACGTCTGTCGGTGCCTGGCAGCTCGCGCTCGTCAGCCGCTACGAGACGGGCGACTTCGAGGCCCGGCACGCCATCGAGATCTTCGACCTGGGGCCCGCCGACGCCAAGACGAGGCCGCGGGCCGAGCTCCTCCCGGGCCTCACCCTGAGCCATCTGGCGCGGCTGGAACGCCCCGAGCAGGACCTGATCGTCGCCGCTTGCTCGGATGACACCCTTCGCGTCTGGAACCCCACCCGCCCCGACCGCGCCCCCCTCACCGTCCCGCTGCCGGGCGCGGCCACCGATGTCTCCACGGCCGCGCCCGACCTCGTCTACGTCCTCGTCGAAGAGCACTGGTTGGCCCTCCGGCTGACCGGCGTCGGGCAACTGCTCACCGCATAGGGTCAGTTGTCCCGGTACGTCTCCAGCAGTCGCAGCCACACCTCGCTGATCGTCGGGTACGAGGGGACCGCGTGCCACAGGCGGCTGATCGGGACCTCGCCCGCGACCGCGATCGTGGCCGAGTGGATCAGTTCACCGACGCCGGGGCCGACGAAGGTGACGCCGAGGAGGATCTCGCGTTCCAGATCGACGACCATGCGGGCCCGGCCCCGGTAGCCCTCGCCGTAGAGGGAGGCGCCGGAGACGTGCGCGAGGTCGTAGTCGACCGCGCGGACCCGGTGGCCGGCCTGTTCGGCCTCCGCGAGGGAGAGGCCCACGGCCGCCGCCTCGGGATCGGTGAAGACGACCTGCGGGACGGCCGCGTGGTCGGCCGTCGCCGCGTGGGCACCCCAGGGGTCCGATTCCAGCGAGGGGGCACCGGAGGCGCGGGCGGCGATCGCCGCGCCCGCGATGCGGGCCTGGTACTTGCCCTGGTGGGTCAGCAGCGCTCGGTGGTTGACGTCGCCGACCGCGTAGAGCCAGTCGCTGCCGGTGACTCGCAGGCTGTCGTCGACCGGGAGCCAGGAGCCGGGCTCGATGCCGATGACGTCCAGGCCGATGTCGTCGGTGCGCGGGGCGCGGCCGGTGGCGAAGAGGATCTCGTCGGCCTCGATCCGGTCGCCTCCGGCGGTGACGACCACGACCGTGCCGTTCTCACGGGTGACGGACTCCACGGAGGTGCCGGTGCGCACGTCGGCGCCCGCCTCGGAGAGCGCCTCGGCGACCAGCTCCCCGGCGAACGGCTCCATGCGCGACAGCAGGCCCTTGCCCCGGACGAGGAGGGTGACCTGGGAGCCGAGGGCCTGCCAGGCGCAGGCCATCTCGGTGGCGACCACTCCTCCGCCGACCACGACCAGGCGACCCGGCGCCTCCTTGGCGCTGGTGGCCTCGCGGCTGGTCCAGGGCCTCACGTCGGCGAGGCCGGGCAGGTCGGGCAGGACGGCGCGGGTGCCGGTGCACACGGCGACGGCGTGCCGGGCGGTCAGGACCCGCTCACCGCCGTCGGCACCGGTCACGGTGACCGTGCGGGGGCCGGTGACACGGCCGTGGCCGCGGTAGAGGTCGGCGCCGACGCCCTCCAGCCAGCCGACCTGTCCGTCGTCCTTCCAGTGGGAGGTGTACTCGTCCCGGCGGGCGAGCACCTTGGCCGCGTCGAGGGGCCCCTGCACGGCCTCGGCGAGGCCGGGCAGGCGGCGGGCGTCGGACTGGGCGATGACCGGGCGCAGCAGGGCCTTGCTGGGCATGCACGCCCAGTACGAGCACTCCCCGCCGACCAGCTCGCTCTCCACGACCGCGGTGGAGAGTCCGGCCGCGCGGGTGCGGTCGGCCACGTTCTCCCCCACGGGCCCGGCTCCGAGCACTACGACGTCGTACGCGATGGATTCCGTTTCCGTCATGGGGTCAGTCTGGTGGGTGGTGTGCGCCGTGGCCACACGGGTACGTGCGCGGACGCGTGACTGTCCGCGCACGGAAATATCTGCCGGTCCGGCCGTGTTGTGGCCGACGGCTTCGCCCGACACCAGGAAGAGGGAACACGCCATGAGCAGCACCGTGGAGCTCACCAAGGAGAACTTCGACCAGACGGTCACGGAGAACGAGTTCGTCCTGATCGACTTCTGGGCGGCCTGGTGCGGCCCGTGCCGGCAGTTCGCCCCGGTCTACGAGAAGGCCGCGGAGGAGAACCCCGACCTCGTGTTCGGCAAGGTGGACACCGAGGCGCAGCCGGAGCTGGCCGCGGCCTTCGGTATCCAGTCCATCCCCACGCTGATGATCGTCCGGGACCAGGTCGCCGTGTTCGCGCAGCCGGGCGCCCTGCCCGAGGCCGCCCTGACGGACGTCATCGGCCAGGCCCGCAAGCTCGACATGGACGAGGTCCGCAAGGCCGTGGCCGCCCAGCAGGCACAGGCCGAGCAGGACGGCCAGTAGGCCACGGATCGAAGGCGTACGGGATCCCGGAGGGGTACGGGAGTCAGAAGGGGTACGGCGCCACGTCCCCGCGTACCGTCGTCCAGCGCAGGTCGGTGAAAGCGTCCAGGTTGGACTCGCCGCCGAAGCGTGCGCCGGTGCCCGAGGCGGCCGTACCGCCGAAGGGGGCGACCGCCTCGTCGTTCACGGTCTGGTCGTTGATGTGCACGATCCCGGTGGGGATGCGCTCGGCGAGGTCCAGGCCGCGGGCGGTGTCGCGGGTGACGATGCCGAGGGACAGTCCGTAGGGTCCCTGCGCCGCGAGTGCGGCGGCCTCCTCCGCGTCGCTGAAGGGGCGGACCGGCGCGACCGGTCCGAAGACCTCCTCCGCGTAGGCGGGGGTGTCGTCGGCGACGTCGGCGAGGACGGTGGGCCGGTAGAACAGCCGCTCATGCGTGCCGCCCGCGGCCAGCTTGGCGCCGTTCGCGGCGCTGGCCTCGACCAGGCCGTGCACCTTGTCCAGCTGGGTGCCGTCGATGAGCGGGCCGAGATGGACCTGGGCGCGGTGCGGGTCGCCGACGGCGAGCGAGTCGGCCTTGGCGGCCAGGCGCTCCACGTAGTCCGCGTACAGGGACCGGTGCACCAGGTGGCGGCCGGTCGTCATGCAGATCTGGCCCTGGTGGAAGAAGGACCCCCAGGCGGCGGTGGAGATCACCGCGTCGATGTCGGCGTCCTCCAGCACGACCAGGGCGGAGTTCCCGCCCAGCTCCAGGTGGGCCCGCTTGAGGTGGCGTCCGGCGGCCTCGCCGACCGCCCGGCCGGCGGCGGTGGAGCCGGTGAAGGAGACGACGGGCACCCGCGGGTCCTCGACCAGGGCGGCACCGGTCCTGGCGCCGCCGGGCAGGACGTGCAGCAGCCCGTCGGGCAGCCCGGCCTCGGCGAACACCGCGGCGAGAGCAAGGCCGCCGCAGACCGCGGTGCGCGGGTCCGGCTTGAGGATCACGGCGTTGCCGAGCGCGAGCGCGGGGGCGACGGAGCGGATGGACAGGATGAGCGGGGCGTTGAACGGGGAGATCACGCCGACCACGCCGACCGGGACGCGGCGGGTGTAGGACAGCCGGGGCGCCTCGCTGGGCAGGACGTGTCCGGCCGGGCGGGAGGCGAGGGCGGCGGCCTCGTAGCACTCCTGGGCGGCGACGTGCAGCTCGAAGTCGGCCTTGCCGGGGACGGAGCCGGACTCCCGCACCAGCCATTCCCGCAGTTCGTCGGCGTGGGCGGTGAACAGGTCGCCGGCCCGGCGCAGGACCCCGGCGCGCACGAAGTGCGGCAGGCGGCCCCACTCGGCCTGCGCCGCCCGGGCGGCCTCGGCGGCCGGTGCCACGTCCTCGGCGGCGGCGAGGGTGACCGTGCCGAGCGGGTCGCCGGTGGCGGGCTCGGTGACGGTGTGCTCGCCGCCCTTGAGGGGGCGGGGCTGCCAGGACTTGGGGTCGAGCAACGGCATGACGGCTCTCCGTTCGGTCACCGCGGGACTCAGTCCGGGAGGGGAAGTCCCGTGTAGTTCGCCGCCAGTTCGGCGGCCGCGTGGCGGGATGCGGTGATCCGGCGCAGACGTGCGAGCTGCATCCGCTGATCGAACGCATCCCCGTCTGGTTGAGCATGCAACATCTTAGTCATGTCATAGGAGAAGCGCGTGGCCTGCCACACGCGGGCGAGACACGCTTCCGAGTATCTGTCGATCAGTTGTGTCGCGCCTGTGGAGCGCCAGGCGGTGAGGGCACGCGCCATGATCCGGACGTCGGACACGGCGAGGTTGAGGCCCTTGGCCCCGGTCGGCGGGACGATGTGGGCGGCGTCCCCGGCGAGCAGCAGTCGGCCGTGCCGCATCGGCTCGTGGACGTAACTGCGCATCTCGGTAACGGACTTGACGGTGATCGGACCGCGCGCCAGGGTCCAGTCGCCGTCGATCGCGAAGCGGGCGGCGAGTTCGTCCCAGACGCGGTCGTCGGGCCAGTCGGCGGGGTCGGTGCCGACCGGGACCTGGAGGTAGAGCCGGGAGACGGACGGCGAGCGCATGCTGTGCAGGGCGAAGCCGCGCTCACCGCGTGCGTAGATCAACTCCTCACAGGACGGCGGTACTTCGGCGAGGATCCCGAGCCAGGCGTAGGGGTGGTCGTGCGCGTAGGTCCGGCGGGCGGCGGCGGGGATCGCTGCGCGGGAGACGCCGTGGAAGCCGTCGCAGCCGGCGACCCAGTCGCAGGTCAGGGTCTCTTCCCGGCCTTCGTGCCGGAACCGCACGACGGGCCGCTCGCTCTCGGCGCCCTCGACGGCGAGCGCCTCCGCCTCGAACAACACCGGTGGCCCGTCGGCCAGGTGAAGGGTGATCAGGTCCCGCACGATCTCGGTCTGGGCGTAGATGGTGACGGTGCGGCCACCGGTGAGGGCCGGGAAGTCGATGCGGTGCCGCTCGCGCTCGTAGCGCAGCTCGATGCCCTGGTGGACCATACCCTCGGCGTGCAGCCGGTCGGCGGCGTCGGCCTGTCGCAGGGTGTCGACCGTGCCCTGCTCGAGCATGCCCGCACGCTGGCGGTGCTCGACGTACTCGCGGGTCCGGCTCTCCAGGACGACGCAGCCGATCCCCGCGCGGTGCAGCAGGCGGGCGAGGAGCAGCCCGGCGGGGCCGCCGCCGATGATGCCGACGGTCGTGCGCATGGAGTGCCTCCCGTGCGTCAGCTGGAGTCGCGGTGCACCACCGATGCTCCCAGTACTTTGTGCGTCTCGGGCGCCGCGGCGGGGTCGCGCACCGCCCGGTCGACCAGTTCGGCGAGGTCGCGGCCGGACGGCAGCTCGATGTGGACGGTGCTGAGCCGCGGCCTGAGGAGCCGACCGAGCATCAGGTCGTCGGCGCCGATGACGGCCGTATCCGCGGGGACGGCGACGCCCTCGTCCTGCAGGGCCCTCATCAGCAGCATCGCGTATTCGTCGTTGTAGGCGAACACGGCGTCCAGGCCCAGTTCCCGCCAGCGTGCGGCGAGCCGGGCGGCGGCCTCCTCGTCGTAGCCGAGCGGCAGCTCCGTGACGGTGGCGTCGGTGCCGGCCAGGGCGCGGCGCGCCCCGGCGAGTCGAGGCCCGGAGAAGGCCTCCAGGCCCTCCTCGGCGGGTACGACCACGCCGATCCGGCGCCTGCCGCGCTCGTAGAGGTGGCGCCCCGCGCTGTGGCCGACCGCCGTGTGGTCCATCTGGAGGGCGTGGGCGCCCTCGACGCACTCGGGGCCGATGGTGACCACGGCCCGGGCGCCGGAGCGCTTCAGCACCGTCACGCCCTGCGGGCCGAGTCCGGCGCCGGGGACCAGGACGGCGACGGGACGCAGCTCGGCCCAGGCGCGGGCGGCCTCGTCGCCGTGCAGGCCGACGCTGCCGTACTGGACGACGGTGTAGTCGAGGCGGCCGAGGGCGGACTGCAGGTCGCTGATGAACTGGCTGTAGAGGGGGCCGACCGGGAAGGCCGGGGCGGGCATCAGGACCATCCGGCTGTGGCCGGCGCGCAGGCTGCGGGCGGCGGCGTGCGGGACGTAGCCCAGTTCCTTGGCGGCCTCGTGGACGCGGCGCCGGGTGGGCTCGCTGATCCGTACGGCGCTGGTGTTGTTGAGCACGTAGGAGACGGTTGCGCGCGAGACTCCGGCCAGGCGGGCCACATCGGCGCTCGTGGGCACGGAGCGCGGTGCGGGAGACGCGGACGCGGACGTATTCGGTATCTGCACCATGACGCACGGCATCCTTGCAGACCCTGACAACCGGCGTCCGCGCGGGGCTCAACAGCCGGGCGCGGCCCCCGTGATCCGGTCGACCAGATCCAGCCAGCCCGCCTCGACCCGGTCGTGCTGCATGCCGCACACCTTGCTGCGGTAGTGGACCATCGACGGCTCCAGATAGGCCATCAGGGTCAGGGCGAGCAGTTCGCAGTCCGCGTCCGGGACGATCTGGCGCAGCAGGATCAGGACGTGGCCGCGCAGGAAGCGGCGGGCGGCGTGGGAGTAGCGGCGCTCGGGGCCGGGGTCGGCGGCCAGCTGCAGCTCCAGTTCGTCGGCGGAGCGGCGCAGCTGGACACGGCCGAACTCCCTCAGCCGCTCCACGGGCGGTGCGCCTGGCCCGAGCGGCGCGGGGCCGGTGATGACCGCCGCCTGGAACTTCCGCTCGGAGTGGTCGAGCAGGGCCGTGAGCAGGCCCGTGCGGTCGCCGAAGCGGCGGAAGACCGTCCCCTTGCCGACCTCGGCCGCCGCGGCCACGGCCTCCATGGTGACCCCGGCCGCACCGTGCTCCGCGACCAGCCGGGCGGCGGCCTCCAGCAGCCGGGCCCGGTTGCGGGCGGCGTCCGCGCGCAGGCAGGGCTCGTCCTCCGGCGCGCCCAGCTGCAGCAACTCGGGCTCGTCGACGGGTACCTGAGGCAGCGGGAAGGGCGGCAGGGACGCGGACATGAAGCCAGCGTAAAGCATCGGGAATGAAACTGGACCGCGGTCCGCTTAGGATGCTAGAAAGTTAACCGGACCCCGGTCCGGTTACCCGACCCCCCTGCTTGACCTCTTGGAGTTCGCATGTCTGTTCGCATCCTCGCGCTTGTCGGCAGCCTCCGTGCCGGTTCGCACAACCGCCAGCTCGCCGAGGCGGCCGTCAGGCTCGCCCCCGAGGGCGCCCAGGTCGAGCTCTTCGAGGGCCTGGCCGAGATCCCCTTCTACAACGAGGACATCGACGTCGAGGGCAACGTCCCGGCCCCGGCCGCCAAGCTGCGCGCCGCCGCGCAGTCCGCCGACGCCTTCCTCTTCTTCTCCCCCGAGTACAACGGCACCATCCCGGCCGTACTGAAGAACGCCATCGACTGGCTGTCCCGCCCGTACGGCGCCGGCGCCTTCGGCGGCAAGCCGGTGGCCGTGGTCGGCACCGCCTTCGGCCAGTACGGCGGCGTGTGGGCGCAGGACGAGACCCGCAAGGCCGTGGGCATCGCGGGCGGCAAGGTCCTGGAGGACGTCAAGCTCTCCATCCCCGGCTCCGTGACCCGCTTCGCCGAGACCCACCCGGCCGACGACGCCGAGGTCGCGGCGCAGCTGACGGAGGTCATCGCGCGCGTGCACGGCCACGCGGGCGAGACCGTGGCAGCCTGAGGCGCATCGCCCGGCACACCGAAGCGGGGCGGGACCACACGGTTCCCGCCCCGCTTCTCGCGTGTCAGGCCACCGCCGCCGTCGCCAGCTCCCGCAGCTCCGCCAGGGCCGCCGCCACCGCCGGGCGGGTGCGGCAGCCGCTGCGGGTGGCGGTGAGGATCTTGCGGTGCGGGTCGCCGGCGCAGCGGACCCTGGTGATCGCCAGATCCGGGGGCAGCCGGGCGAGGCGGGGGACGAGGGCCACCCCCAGGCCGTGGGCGACGAGGTGGGCGGTGACGTTCCAGTCCATCGCGTGATGCGTCACGTCCGGGCTGAATCCGGCCGCCCCGCACGCCGACATGACGTGCGGCCGGCAGGGACTGTCCGGCACCGGCGCGATCCAGTCCTCGTGCGCCGCCTCGGCAAGGTCGACATGGCCTTGCGCGGCCAGCCGGTGGCCGTCGGGGACGACGAGGTCGTACGGATCGTCCAGCAGCGGCCGCTGGTCGAAGCGGGTGTCGCTCAGCGGCGGGTGGTACGGGGTCACCTCCACCACGGCCAGGTCGGTCTCCCCCTCGAAGAGCAGGTCGAAGCTCTCCGGCACCCTCGTCTCCTGGATCCTTACGGTCAGCCGGGGATGCCGCTCCCTGAGCCGTACGGCCATCGGCGCGAGCAGCACCGACACCGCCGTCGGGAAGCCGCTGACCCGTATCTGTCCGGCCGGGGCGCTGTACTCGGCCCGCAGATCGAACTCGGCCTCCTCCCAGCGGGCCTGGATGGCGTCGGCGTGGGTCAGCAGACTCTCCGCGGCCGGGGTGAGCCGTACCCCTCGTCCCTGCGGTTCCAGCAGGTCGACGCCCAGGTCGCGGGCGAGCTGCCGGATCTGCTGGGAGGCGGCGGAGGGAGTGAAGTGCAGGGCGCGGGCGGCCGCGGTGACCGTGCCGTAGTGGGCGACCGCCCTCAGGACGTGGAGTCGGCGCAGGTCAATCATGAAGCCCACGCTTCAAGGTGTCGTACGGAAAGTCAACCTGGACGTGTACGGAGCCGGGGCCGCACCCTGGGCAGTGAACCGACCGAGCCGTAGGAGGAGTTGCCATGACCCGCACCACCGGTACCGTCTGCCCGCACTGCGGCTGGCCCGACGGCGCCAAGCCCTTCCAAGTGGTGTCCCGCCACAGCACCGCCGCGGGCCGCACGATATGGACCCGCTGCGGCTGCGGCTCGCTCCAGGTCCGGATCGTGGACGACGGCGGGGTACGGATCGTCTCGCGCAGCCGCCCGCCGGAGACCGCGGAGGTCGGGCCGAGGGGTCGCTGAGCCCACGGGCCCGCTCGGCGCGGCCCGGCCCTCGGCACCCGCCTGCCCGGCCGGCCTGCCCGTCGGCCTTCCGGCGTCACTCAGTCAAGAGCCGCCAGTCGCTCGACCGCCGGGGCCGCGAAGTCCTCGATGAACGCGGCCGGTTCCTCGGTCGCCGGGCCGAGGATCACGGTGTCGATGCCGAGTTCGGCGTACCCCGTGATCTCGCGGGTGAAGGTGTCGAGGTCGCCGTCGTTCGCCGCGTCCCCGGCGTAGAGGACGGTCCGGCGGATGTCGTCGTAGTCCCTGCCCTCGGTGTCGCAGTGGCGGCGCAGCACGTCCAGTTTGTGCGCGACCTCCTCCGGGGTGGAGGCGAAGAGGTTGCAGGCGTCCGCGTGCCGGGCGACCAGGCGGAGGGTCTTCTTCTCTCCCCCGCCGCCGATCATGATCTCCGGGTGCGGGGCGCTGACCGGGGCCGGGACGCACAGGGTCTCCGCGAGCCGGTAGTGGCGGCCCTCGAAGGGCCCGTTGTTCTCCGGGTCCCACATCTGGCGGCAGATCCGCAGGGTCTCGTCCAGCCGCTCGAAGCGCTCGGCGACCGGCGGGAACTCCACGCCCAGGCCCCGGTGTTCGCGGTCGTACCAGGCCGCCCCGATCCCGAGCGCGGCCCGTCCGCCGGAGAGCACGTCGAGCGAGGTGACGATCTTGGCCAGCAGCCCCGGGTGGCGGTACGTCACCCCGGTGACCAGCGCGCCGAGCCGGACGGTGGAGGTGTGGCCGGCGAGATAGCCGAGCGTCGTGTAGGCCTCCAGCATCGGGGCCTCGGCACCGCCGTTGAACTCCATCTGGAAGTAGTGGTCCATCACCGACAGCCAGCTCAGCCCGGCCTCCTCGGCGGCCCGGCCCGCCGCCGCGAGCTCCGGACCCGGCGCGGAACCGCCGCCGGGGTGACCGAACCGGTTGATGTGCACGCCCACCTGCATGTCCTGCTCCGTTCACCCGGACCGTCCCCGTCGCCGGTGACGCTAGTTCTTCGAGCGCGCTAGAAGTCAAGCGGCCGCACCCCCAGGCCACTTGCTCGTTGAAAACCGTTCAAACAGAGGACCGATTCCGGTCAACTCTGCCAGGGTGGGCGGATGCAGACCCTTTACCGCAGACTGCTCCAGTTGATGCCGCGCCTGGGGGTGCGGGTGACGGACCTGGCCCCGGGCACGGCGCTGCTCTCCCGGCGCGGGAACTACCAGGTGACCGGCGCCGGCAAGGACGCCTGGTTCGTCCAGCGCGGCGGCTTGAAGAGCGTCCCGCTGGGCGAGAGCGGCGCCCGGCTCGTCCTCGGCAGGACATCCGCGAAGGACGAGCGCAAGCTCCAGATGGCGGCGGCCGAATACCTGGGCACCCAGCATGTCGCCGCGATGCTCGAGCTGTACGGCGTGAACTGCGTCCTGGACGTCGGCGCCAACCGCGGCCAGTACGCCAAGCGGCTGCGCCGACACGGCTACCGGGGCCGGATCGTCTCCTTCGAACCGACGCGGGAGGCCTACGACCGGCTGAGCGACGCGGCCGCGAACGATCCCGACTGGCGGGTGCACCACTGCGGTCTGGGCCGCGAGGACACCACCGCCGAGATCCACGTCGGCTGGAACACCATGAACTCCCTGCTCCCGGCCAGCGACTACGGCCGCGACCGTTACAAGCGCTTCCACACCACCCGCACCGAGGAGATCCGCGTCCGGCGCCTGGACGCCGTACTGGACGAGGCCCTCGACGGCCTGTCCGATCCGCGTCCCTTCCTGAAGATGGACACCCAGGGCTACGACCTGGAGGTGTTCGCCGGGGCCGGGGAGCGGATCGCCGACTTCGTGGGTCTGCAGTCGGAGGTCGCCGTGCTGCGGCTGTACGAGGGCAGCCCGGCGATGAGCGAGGCACTCGCCACGTACGAGGACGGCGGCTTCGAGATCACCGGCATGTACCCGGTGACGAGGGAGGCGGCCACCGGGCGGGTGGTGGAGTTCGACGTCGTGATGATGCGCGCGAAGGCGGCGCCGCCGACCCCCTGACAGCGCGGGTCACCGTTGTCGCATCCGGGGGTCCTCGGTGGGGTCGGCGTACATGGCCGGGCAGCCCTGCCCGGTCGCCTCCGGACGCAGTTCGTAGTGCCAGGGTTCGTTGCGGTAGATCGGGCAGAGGCCGTACTCGGCGCCGTGCTCGGACAGCCATTCCGCGGCGTCGGAGGGCCCGATGTCGACCGCGTCCCCGGACACGTGGGGAGAGGTCTCCGCGGTGGCCACCCAGCGGGCGGCCTCCTCTTGCGAGCCGTACTTCGAGACCGCCGCGCGCAGCAGCTTCTCCTGGTACTCCGGGGAACGCCAGCCGCTGTTGACGACGAACCCGACGTCGTCGTCCGAGGCGTCGGTCGCGGCCCGGCGCAGGGCGGTGAGCAGTCCGGGGTCGAGGTTGGCCACGGCCGGGATGCCGTCGTCGAAGACGGTCACGTCGTCGGGGACGGAACCGTCCTCGCCCAGTGCGGGACGGCCGGTTCCCGGTGAAGCCGACGAGGAGGGGGGCGGGGTCGAGGCGGACTGCGGCGACTGGCAACCGAGGACACCGGCGAGGGTCGCGACGACCAGGGTCGTGGGCAGAGCCGCTCGGCTGCGACGGGTGCCCGTTCGTACTGTTTCGCTGCGATTCATGCCCGCAGTCAAGGCGGCGCGGTGTTGCGGGCCTGTATGCGGTTTTCGATATGCCGACGATATGTCCCGGCTCGTAGCCTCGAAGCATGCGAGTGTTGATCGTCGAGGACGAGCCCTACCTGGCGGAAGCCATCCGCGACGGCCTGCGCCTGCAGGCCATCGCGGCGGACCTGGCGGGCGACGGCGACACCGCTCTGGAACTGCTGGGCGTCAACGCCTACGACATCGCCGTCCTCGACCGGGACATCCCCGGGCCCAGCGGTGACGAGATCGCCAAGACCATCGTCGCCTCGGGAAGCGGCATGCCGATCCTCATGCTCACCGCCGCCGACCGGCTCGACGACAAGGTCACCGGGTTCGAGCTGGGCGCCGACGACTACCTCACGAAACCGTTCGAGCTCCAGGAACTCGTGCTCCGGCTCAGAGCCCTCGACCGCAGACGGGCGCACAGCAGGCCGCCGGTACGGGAGATCGCGGGTCTGCGGCTGGACCCGTTCCGCCGCGAGGTCTACCGCGACGGTGCCTATGTCGCGCTGACCCGCAAGCAGTTCGCGGTGCTCGAGGTCCTCGTCGCCGCCGAGGGCGGTGTCGTCAGCGCCGAGGAGCTGCTGGAGCGGGCCTGGGACGAGAACGCGGACCCGTTCACCAACGCCGTACGCATCACGGTCTCGGCGCTGCGCAAGCGGCTCGGCGAGCCGTGGATCATCGCCACCGTGCCCGGCGCCGGGTACCGCATCGACGCGCGTCCGGACGCCGGTCCCGAGGGAGCGGAGCGTGGATAGGCGGCCCGGGTTGAGCGTCCGGATCAAACTCACCCTCAGCTACGCGGGATTCCTCATGGTCGCGGGCGCTCTGCTGCTCGCGGCGGTGTGGCTGTTCCTCCTGCGGTACGTCCCCGACCGCGCCATGCTCTACAACCCCGACGCCAAGCCCCCCGGCGACGTCTTCCCCGTCCGGTCCGCGCTGCTGAACGTGTTCGCGCCACGGGCGGTCGCGGTACTGGCGTTCCTCCTGGTGTTCGGTCTGGTCGGCGGGTGGATCCTCGCCGGGCGCATGCTCGCCCCGCTGACCCGCATCACGGACGCCACCCGCAGGGCCACCGGCGGATCCCTCTCCCACCGCATCCAACTGCCCGGCCGCAGCGACGAGTTCCGCGAACTGGCCGACGCCTTCGACACGATGCTCGCCCGGCTCGAATCACATGTGGCCGAACAGCGCAGGTTCGCGGCCAACGCCTCGCACGAGCTGCGCACCCCGCTGGCGATCTCGCAGGCGCTTCTCGACCTGGCCCGCAGCGATCCGGCACAGGACCTCGGAGAGATCGTCGACCGGCTGCACGCCGTCAACGCGCGGGCGATCGACCTCACGGAGGCGCTGCTCGTGCTCAGCCGCGCCGACCAGCGGTCCTTCACCCGGGAACCGGTCGACCTGTCCCTGCTCGCGGAAGAGGCCACCGAGACCCTGCTCCCGCTGGCCGAGAAGCGCGGTGTCACCGTCGAGACCTCCGGTGATCTCGCCCTGGCCCTCGGCTCGCAGCCGCTCCTGCTGCAACTGACGACGAACCTCGTCCACAACGCGATCGTGCACAACCTGCCCGGGCGGGGCTCGGTGCGGGTGGAGACCGGCACCGAACCCGGGATCGTGACGCTCACGGTCGAGAACAGCGGCGAGAAGCTCGCCCCGGAGCTGGTCGCGACCCTCACCGAGCCGTTCCGGCGCGGCACCGAACGCATCCACGGCGACCAGTCGGGCGTCGGCCTCGGTCTGGCCATCGTCAAGCGGATCGCCGAGGTGCACGACGGCACCCTCACCATCGCTCCGCGCCCGGCGGGCGGACTGCGCATCGGCGTACGACTGCCCGCCTCGACAGCGCCTTTCACCCAGAGGACGTCTGATCAGTGAGTGAAGCAGTACGAGAAATCCGAGAAGCGCGGCAGCGGCCGGCCCCCGAGCCGCGTGCGGGCTCGGCCGGGCGGCGCGCGCGGGTCCTGCGGGCAATCCGGGGTCTTCGCGGGCCGGGTCCGTGGCGGCGCGGCCTGGTGCTCGCGGCGCTGGCGCTGCTGCTCGGCCTGTTCACGGGGCTGCACTCGAAGGTCACGGACCGTGGGGGCCTCGGCAGCCTGGTGGAGACCTTCCTGCCCTGGTTCGGTCTGTTCGTGCCGGTGCTGCTCGCCTGCGCGCTGTGGCGGCGCTCCGCCTCCGCGGTGGTGGCACTGCTGCTGCCGGCCGTGGTGTGGCTGAGCCTCTTCGGCGGGCTGCTCTCCGACAAGTCCCGGCCGGGCGGCGACCTCACCGTGGTCAGCCACAACGTCGGCGCGGAGAACTCCGACCCGGCCGGCACCGCGCGCGACCTGGCAGCCTCCGGCGCCGACCTGCTGGCGCTGGAGGAGCTGACCGACCAGGCCCGGGACACGTACGAGACGGAGCTGGCGAAGACCTACCCGTACCACTCGGTGCGGGGCACGGTCGGGCTGTGGAGCAAGCTGCCCCTGTCGGACGTCGGGTCGGTCGACGTCCTGCGGGGCATGGTCGGGCCGCTGGCACAGACGGAACAGGCCAAGGACATCCCGGCGGACCCGCCCCGGGCCCTGCGCGCCACGGTGGCCACGGAACGGGGGCCGCTCGCCGTGTACGTGGCCCACCTCGGTTCCGTACGCCTGATGCCACGGGGCGGCTTCTGGACGGACTCGAGGGACGCGGGCGCGGAGAAGCTCGCCGAGGCCGTCGCCGCCGAGCGACTCGAGCGGGTGGTGGTACTCGGCGACATGAACGGCACCACGGAGGACCGCGCCCTCGACGGCCTCACCTCCCGCCTGAGCTCGGCCCAGGGGAAGGCCGGGAACGGCTTCGGCTTCACCTGGCCGGCGTCCTTCCCCATGGCGCGGATCGACCAGATCCTGGTCAGGGGCGTGGAGCCGAACAGCTCGTGGGTGCTGCCGGCCACCGGCAGCGACCACTTGCCGGTGGCGGCGGCGATCAGCTGGTGAAGAGCGCCCGGGGGTGGGGCCCGGAAGTGGTCCCGGCGTGAGTCAGCTGTCCCCCCGGCGGGATGCGCGGAAGGTGCGCCGGTAGCTGTCCGGGGGGACGCCGAGGGTGCGGTTGAAGTGGCGGCGCAGGGTGGTGGCGGTGCCCATGCCGGTGGCGGTCGCGATGGCGTCGACGCTGTCGTCGGTGGTCTCCAGCAACTCCTGGGCGCGGCGGATGCGTTGGTTGAGCAGCCATTGCAGCGGGGTCGTGCCGGTCGCGGCCCGGAAGTGGCGGCCCAGGGTGCGTGAGCTCGTCCGCGCCCGGCGGGCCAGGTCCTCCACGGTGAGCGGCTGGTCGAGCCGTTCCATCACCCAGGGCAGCAGCGCGGAGAGCGAGTGGTCGTCGCGGGCCGGGACCGGGGTGGTGACGAACTGCGCCTGACCACCGGCCCGGTGCGGCGGCACGACCAGGCGCCGGGCGACTGCGTTGGCGACGGCCGATCCCCGGTCCAGCCGGACCAGGTGCAAGCACAGGTCCAGGGCGGCGGCCTTCCCCGCCGAGGTGAGCACGCTGCCGTTGTCGACGTAGAGCACGTCCGGATCGACCTCGACGAGCGGATGGCGGGCGGCCAGCACCTCGGTGTGCGCCCAGTGCGTGGTCGCGCGCAGCCCGTCCAGCAGCCCCGCGGCGGCCAGCACGAACGCGCCCGTGCACAGCGAGGCCACCCGGCTGCCCGCCTCGTGCGCCGCACGCACCGCGTCGACGAGACCGGCGGGCGGATCGACGTCGATGTCCGCCCACCCCGGGACGATCACGGTGTCGGCGCGCGCCAGATGATCGAGCCCATGGTCGGGCTCCATCCGGAACCGGCCGACCGTCACCGCGTCCGCTCCGCACACGCTCATGTCGTACCAGGGCCCGGGCACGGCGTCCGGGGCGGACCCGAACACCTCCTGGGCCACGGCGAGTTCGAAGTGCAGCATCCCGTCGGTGAGGGCGAAGGCGACAGAGGTCATGTCCGGAATTGTATGCGCAGTGTCGTTCCAGACACTCACGGTGGGGCGCCACGGGCGGCCAGGATGGTCGTAGTCGATCGAACAAGAGCGGGGAGAGGTCATGGGACCGGGTCAGAAGGTGGCGGTGTTCGGGGCGTACGGGCACACCGGACGGTTCGTGGTGGCGGAGCTGCTGGACCGGGGGTTCGTGCCGGTGCTCCTCGGCCGCGACGCCGAGCGGCTGCGGGAGGTCGCGGCCTCCGCACCCGGCCTGGAGGCCCGTCCGACCTCCGTCGACGACCCGGCGTCGCTGGACCGCGCGCTGGCCGGTACGGCGGCTGTGATCAACACCGCCGGCCCGTTCGCCACGACCGCCGCTCCGGTGATCGAAGCGGCGCTGCGCGCCGGGATCCCGTACGTGGACGTGGCGGCCGAGATCGAGGCGAACGCCGACACCTTCGCCGACTTCGACGAGCGCGCTCGCGCGGCGGGCGCGCTGATCGTCCCCGCGATGGCGTTCTACGGCGGACTCGGCGACCTTCTCGTCACGGCCGCGATGGACGACTGGACGAGCGCCGACGAGGTGCATGTCGCGTACGGGCTGAGCGGCTGGCACCCCACCCCCGGGACACGCGTCGCGGGCGACGTCTCCCGGGAGCGTCGCGGTGGCAAGCGGGTCCGGTACGCCAAGGGACAGCTGGAGTACCACGAGGACGAACTGGCCGTGGTGGAGTGGCCGTTCCCGGAGCCGCTGGGCAAGCGGTCCGTGGTCGCGGAGTTCACGATGGCCGACGTCGTGACGGTGCCCAGCCACCTCACGGTCCCCGAGGTGCGCACCTACATGACGACCGAGGCCGCCAGGGACCTGTCGACCGCCGACACCCCGGCCCCCACGGCCGCCGACGAGCGCGGCCGTTCCGACCAGACCTTCCTCGTCGACGTCCTCGTCCGCTCCGCGGGCCGCGAACGCCGGGCCGTGGCACGCGGCCGGGACATCTACGCGGTCAGCGCACCGCTCGCGGTGGAGGCGGTAGGGCGCGTCCTCAGCGGACGGACCAGGACGACGGGCGTCGCGTCGGCGGGAGCGGCGTTCGACGCGGCGGACTTCCTGGAGGCGCTGGCGGGACACGTCTCCGTGGGCCTGAGCCGCGAGTAGGAGGCGGGGGCTCCTCGAAAGCCTCGTGGGCATGCGGCGCTTGGCGCGCGGCTACGACGGAGACCGTACGGCGACCCGGTCGACGACGGCAGCGGCCCGCCGCGGGGACTCCGCCAACCATGCGCCCACATGTTCGCGGACGACCTGGGCGACCCAGCCGCGTACCGCGGGATCGCCCAGCCTGCCGCGTGTGGCGCCTTCGTACTCGGGATGGTCGAGGGTCACCGCCACGACAGCGGTGAGGCCCTCGACGATTCGGTCGACGCCGAGGTCGGGTCGGGCACCGGTCAGCAACTGCCGCTCTGTCGCGAAGGCGTTGACCGCGCCCGCCAAACCGTCGTAGAAGCCCGCCAGATGCGTCCCCCCTTCAGCCGTGGGAGCGCTGTTGGCGAAGCTCATGGCCCTGTGGCCGGGCGTGCCGCTCCACGTCAGGGCCACCTCGACGACCCCTCCGCTCCCGGGGTCCTCGCCTTCGAAGGCGAGGACGTCCGAGGGAGTGCCGGTCGGGTCGAGGCAGGCGACGAAGTCCCGCAGTCCGTCGGGGAAAAGGAAGCGTACGGATCGCGATCCGCCGGAGGGGCGCCGGTCGGTCAAGGCGATGGCGAGCCCGGGGTGGAGGAAGGCCAGTTCCCTGAAGCGCGACTCCACCCTCTCGTACGAGCACTCGCCCGCGCCGAAGATGTCGGCGTCCGGCCGGAAGACGATGGTGGTGCCGCTGCCCGTGGCCGGTCCGTCCGGTGCGTCCTCCGATGCGGGCGGGCCGACGTCGACACCGCGCTCGTACCGCCGCGCCCAACGGACGCCGTTCCGCCGCACCTCCGCGGTGAGATGGCTGGACAGGGCGTTGGCAACGAAGGGGCCCACCCCGAACAGGCCACCGCCCAGGTAGCGGCGGCCACCGGGCCACGGCCCGGTATGCGGCCGGGTCAGCAGCGCCTCGAGGCCGTCGGCGTCGATGTTCCCGGCTCCCGGCCCGTCGACGGTGACCCGCACACGACCGTCGGCCGCCAGAACCACGTCGACGCCGTTGCCGCGCCCGGCGAGGACCTCGTTCAGCGCCCAGTCGAAGACCTCGAAGGCCAGGTGGTACAGCCCTCGTTCACCGGTGGACCCGACATACATCCCGGGTCGCTTCCGGACGGCTTCCACCCCCTCCAGCACGTGTATGCGACTGGCGTCGTACCCGGTCCGTTCCTCGCTCACGAAGCCCCCTTCGGCGGTGCCCTGTTGACGTACACAGCCTAGGCAAATTCCAATAAAACACCAGGTCAGAGCGGGTACGCCAAGGGATTGGACGGACGCGAGAAGGCCTGTCACGGGCGGATCGACCGAAGGGGATGCACAGGGCTCCAGCAGGGCGGCTGCAACGCCCCCGAAGCCCCGCACGCCCCCCTTCAGGGCGGCCGGTAGACCCCTGATTCAGCCAATTCCGCAATCGATCGGGCCAGTGGCCGAGACGGTTTCGCAGCGCACCGTGGCCAAGGCGGCGTTCATCGGAACTCGTGCACCACTTCGATCGTCCCGACGATGTGCGCGTTGAACTCCTCCAGTTCCTCGGCCGGCACCCACAGCTCCAGGATCGTCTCGCCGCCGGCCCGCTGGACGGGATAGCGGCGCAGGAAGTCGGTCTCGACCTCGAAGCGGGTGACGTAGCCGGCGCCGTCGTGCTTGACGTTCCAGTCGCGGGCGATCTTCGTCGCGTAGTCCTCGTTGAGGACCGGGTAGAAGATCGGCTGCTCCGGCAGTCGTGGCGGCCAGGCGCGCCAGTCCAGCTCGCGGACCAGATCCAGCTCCACCGGGCCGGTGGGGCGCCAGAGGGTGGTCGTCGCGGGCGGGTGGGTGCTCATGGAGGCACTGCTTTCCATCACGGAGAGCCGGTCGTCGGTGCCGACCGGCGGGGATCATGAAAGCTAGCCGGGAACAAGGCGGCGCGTCATCACCTTAACCAGATACTTGCACACGAGCTATAATCGCGTACGACGACAATTTCAAACATGGCATACCCTGTCTGAACAGCACACCGGACGGAGGAGACGGCCCCATGACCGCCACAGACCCCGCGCTCACCGCGCTCGCCCAGAGCTGGTGCGCGCTCTCGCTGCTGCACGGGCGGATCGAGGCCCACATCGAGCGCGCCCTCCAGTCCGGGCACGACCTCAGCGTGCGGGAGTACTCGCTGCTCGACGTCCTCAGCCGCCAGCACAACGGCGAGGGCGGCCATCTGCAGATGAAGCAGGTCGCCGACGCCGTCGTCCTCAGCCAGAGCGCCACCACCCGCCTGGTCACTCGCCTGGAGGACCGCGGACTCCTCTCCCGCTACCTCTGCCCCACCGACCGCCGCGGCATCTACACCGACGTCACCGAGTCGGGCCTGAAGCTCCTCGAGGAAGCCCGCCCCACCAACGAGTCCGCCCTCCGCGAGGCCCTCGACGAGGCGGCCAGGAATCCCGAACTCGCCCCGCTGGTCAAGGCCGTGGAGACCCTCCGCGTCCCCGTCTGAGCAGGTCACCGCATGGCAGGATCATGCGCTGACCTGTGACGGGTGCGGGCACGGGATGCGACGGACACCCCGGACCGGCCACCCTGGTGAACCTCCGGCTCAGCCTGCCAGCCCCGCCCGCGCAGCCCCCAGCGCCTGCTCCGCGTACCCCCGGCCGAACAGCACCGCGTGGACGAGCAGCGGGAAGAGCTGATGCAGGGCGATACGGGCGCTCCAGCCGTACGCCAGCGGTGCCGTCCGCTGGTAGCCGTCCAGCAGTCGGTCCAGGTGGGGGCAGCCGAACAGGTGCAGCATGGCGAGGTCCGTCTCCCGGTGGCCGCCGTGCGCCGCCGGGTCGATCAGCCAGGCGCGGCCGTCGGCGGCCCACAGGACGTTGCCGTTCCACAGGTCGCCGTGCAGGCGCGCGGGAGGTTCGGCCGGGCCCGCCAGTTCGGGCAGGCGGGCGCAGGCCCGCTCGAAGACCTCCGCCTCGGCGCCGCTCAGCATCCCGCCGTCGACCGCCTGACGGACGTACGGCAGGACCCGATGCTCGGCATACCAGCGTGGCCAGTCGGAGCCCTCGACGTTCCGCATGGGCGCCAGGCCGATGTACGCCTCGCTCGGCCCGTCCGGCGGCGGCGCCCCGAAGGCGGGGGCACCCGAGGCGTGCAGCGCGGCCAGCTCGCGCCCCAGCCGCTCGGCCGCCTCGGCGCTCGGACGGCCGACGACGACACGGTCGGTGACCAGCCACTCCTCGTCGTGCCCGTGGACGGCGGGCACGCGCACCGCGCCCGCCGCGCCCAGCCACCGCAGCCCCGCCGCCTCGGCGCGCGTCGCACCGGGACCCCCGTCACCGCGCTTCACCATCACCACCCTGCCTCCGTCGAGGGTGACTTCGGCCAGCGTCCCGGACAGCCGCCGTACACCGAGCGCGCGACCTCCGGTGAAGCGAGCGGCGACGGCGGCAGGGGCCTCCTGCGTTCCCGTCATGACGTTGCCCTCATGACGGCAGCCTAGGGCCGTCGCAAACCGAGCACGTTCTGGTCCGGCGGACGCTCCGGGGCGCCCGGGCTGAACGTGCCCGTCAGGGCAGGGCCACGAAGGGCGACAGGAACGCCCGGGCGCCTGGCGTGTCCAGCCGGTACGTCACGTTGGTGGCGTAGCACGGGGTGTCCCCGGTGATGGTCGTGGCGGCCAGGACGGACTTCCCGCCGAGCATCGCGAAGTTGGGCCCGCCCGAATCGCCGTAGCAGGCACCGCCGTTGCCCTGCGGCGCGGTCATGGCCAGGCGGACCCACGCGTTGTTGAGCCCGTTGAAGGTCACCGGGGCCTTCATCCGGACGCCGCCGCCGGGGTGGGTGTGGCCGCCGGGTCCGCGTACGGCCTCCTGGGTGCCGTATCCGGCGACGAGCCAGTCGGTGGAGTTCAGCGCCGTCGTGCCGAGCTGGTCGGCCTTGGGCAGCGTGGCGGGCGTGAAGCTCCAGCGGGACGCCATCTTGGCGGCGGGCACCTCGACCACGGAGATGTCGTGGGTGTCGGAGGCGGGACCGGGGAAGCCGGGGTGGCTGTGGGCGGTGCCCTCCACGGCGACGGCGTTCGCCTGTGCGGCCGGGTTCCCCGGGTAGCGGGCGGCGGCCGCGTCGAGGCCGGACTGCACGTCCTGGTCCAGGGAGACGTAGAAGCGCACGTTCTCCGGCCAGTCCGTGGTGCAGTGCGCGGCCGTCAGGAAGGTGTTCGCGTCGATCATGGTTCCGGAGCAGACCCAGTCGACCCGGTCGGGGGTGGTGGGGTCGTCGTCGTTGTCCCAGGTCGCGACGAGCGCGCCGACCTCGGTGCGTTCGGGCGCGGGCGTCGCGTTGTAGGAGTTGATGGCTGAGGACGGCAGTGCGGTGGTGAGCACGGCCGCACAGGCCGCCGCGGTGACGGCGGTGACACGGATCGCGGACAAAAGAACTACCCCTTCTGCATGGTGGGCTCGGGCGTTCTCCTGTGGGAGGTGCGCCCAGTGAAGCGCCTGGGTGGGGTGGTGGCAAGACGTGCGCGATCATTGAGCGGCGGGGACGGGTGCCTTGCCGACCACACGTGCCAGGACGTGCGCGCGGCTCGCGGCCACCGGGCCCAGTACGGCGAGGACCAGGACGTATCCGGCGATGAACGGTGCGAGTCGTCCGTCCAGGCCGGCGCCCGCCGCCATCGCGGCGAGGATCAGCGCGAACTCGCCTCGCGCGACGAGGGTCGTGGCGATCTCGGCGGCGGGGCCCGGGCCGTAGCCGTACAGGCGCGCCACCCACAGGCCCGCGACCACGTTCATGACGAGCGTCAGTACGGCGGCCACGGCGACCGGCAGGGCGACGGCGGCGAGGTCGCCGGGGTCGATGGCCAGCCCGAAGGCGAAGAAGAAGATCGCGGCGAAGGCGTCCCGCAGGGGGTGGACCAGAGTCCGTATGCGCGGTCCTGACGGGGTCCCCGCGAGGATCAGGCCGACCATGAACGCGCCGATGGCGTCGGCGACGCCGAGCACCTCCGACACACCCGCGACGAGGACCGCGGCGCCGAGGAAGCTGATCACGAGGAGTTCGTCGTCGCGGACGTGGATCGCGCGCCCGATCAGCCGGGTGCCGTAGCGGGCCGCGGCGGCCAGGAGCAGCAGGAAGCCGAAGGCCTTCGCGGCCTGGAGCAGCATCTCCGCGACGCCCTCGGCACCGCCGATGACCGGCTGGAGCGCCGCGAGATACAGGGCGAGGAAGATGTCCTCGACGACGATGACGCCGAGGATCAGCCGCGTCTCCGGGCGGCCGATGCGGCCCAGGTCGATGAGGATCTTGGTGACGATCGCGGACGAGGAGATCCCGAGCACGCCGGCCAGCACCAGCGCCTCCCGGGTGCCCCAGCCGAGGGCGAATCCGAAGCCGAGACCGGCGCCGACGTTCAGCAGCAGATAGACGCCCCCGGCGGTCAGCAGGCGTCGGCCGCCGTCGCGCAGGTCGTCCAGGTGGAACTCCAGACCGAGGTAGAACAGCAGCAGGACCAGGCCGAGCGCGGAGAGCATCTCGAAGTCGTGCGGGTCCTCGACGAGGACGAGTCCCGGGGTGTGCGGGCCGAGCAGGATGCCGGCGAGGGTGAACAGCGGGATGGTGGGCAGTCCGATCCGGCTGCCGAGCCGGGCGAGGACGGCGGCGGCGAGGAAGGCGCCGCCCATGGCCAGGAGGCTGTCAGCGTGCCCCACAATGCGTCACCCCCTCGGGCCGACGGGCCTCGGGCCGGCGGGCCTCGGGCCGGCGGGCCTCGGGCCGGTGAGCCGTTGGCCCGTGGGCCCCGGGCCGGCGGGCCTCGGGTCGGTGAGCCGTAGGCCCGTGGGCCTCGGGCCGTTGGGCCTCCGGCCGATGGGCCTCGGGCGAATGAGCTTCCGGCCGTTGGGGCTCGGACCGGTGGGCTTTCGACGGGTGGGGCTCGGGCCGGTGCGCTGTAAGCCCGTGGGCCTCCAGCCGACAGGTCCCGGACCGGTGGGCCTCCGGCCGGCGGATCTCGGGCCGGTGGGCTGCCGACCGATGAGCCTCGGACCGGTGCGCCGTAAGCCCGAGGGCCTCCAGCCGGCAGGTCCCGGACCGGTGGGCCTCCGGCCGGCGGGTCTCGGGCCGGTGGGCTCCCGACCGATGAGCCTCGGACCGGTGCGCCGTAAGCCCGAGGGCCTCCAGCCGGCAGGTCCCGGACCGGTGGGCCTCCGGCCGGCGGATCTCGGGCCGGTGGGCTGCCGACCGATGAGCCTCGGACCGGTGCGCCGTAAGCCGGAGGGC
>NZ_JBSFOK010000041.1:0-32060 GCF_053587635.1 Streptomyces sp. NPDC003635
TCCTGATCGCGGTACCGACCGGTGTGAAGTTCTTCAACTGGATCGGCACCATGTGGAAGGGCTCGCTGTCCTTCGAGACACCGATGCTGTGGGCGACCGGCTTCCTGATCACCTTCCTGTTCGGCGGTCTGACGGGCGTGATGCTCGCCTCGCCGCCCTTGGACTTCCATCTGTCCGACTCGTACTTCGTGGTGGCGCACTTCCACTACGTCGTCTTCGGCACGGTCGTGTTCGCGATGTTCTCCGGCTTCCACTTCTGGTGGCCGAAGTTCACCGGCAAGATGCTCGACGAGCGGCTCGGCAAGATCACGTTCTGGACGCTGTTCGTCGGCTTCCACGGCACCTTCCTGGTCCAGCACTGGCTGGGCACGAACGGAATGCAGCGTCGGATTCCCGACTATCTGGCGGTGGAGGGCCTGACCACGCTCAACACGGTCTCGACGGTCTTCTCGTTCGTCCTCGGACTGTCGCTCCTGCCGTTCCTCTACAACGTGTGGAAGACCGCCAAGTACGGCAAGCGGCTCGAGGTCGACGACCCTTGGGGCTACGGCCGTTCGCTGGAATGGGCGACCTCCTGCCCGCCACCGCGGCACAACTTCGCCGTACTCCCCCGCATCCGCAGCGAATCCCCGGCATACGACCTGCACCACCCCGAGATCGCCGCTCCGGCAAAGGAGTTGAGCGCGCGGTGACGGCGGCGGAGGGTCGTGAGCTGGTCGGCAGGGTCGAGGGGTATCTGCTGGCCGCCGCCACGCACGAGGAGGGCCGTACGGCGGCGGAGCGCTGCTGCGCGCCGCTGGCCACTTGGCTGACGGAGGCGCAACGGGCGGACTTGGAGGGTCGGATCGCGGCGGAGTACACGTCTCTCGCGCGGCAGTCGTGGCGGCGGACGGCGGAGCGGGCGGAGGAGTTGCGGGCCGAGTACGAGGAGCGGTACGGCGCGCTGCGACGGCGGCTGCTCGCGGGCTGGCTGCTGGCGTGCGCCGGAGTCGTGGCCGTGGCCGGACTCGTCGTCGCGCTACGGTGAGAACCGGGCTCCCGGGACCATACTGGCCGTCGTGCGCGTAGCGATCATGACAGTGGGCTCCCGGGGGGACGCGGCCCCCTACACCGGTCTGGGCCATGCGCTGGTCCGAGCGGGGCACCAGGTCACCCTGGTCACCCACGGCTGCTTCGAACCGCTGGCGGCGGGTTCGGGGCTGGGCTTCCACCCGCTGCCCGTCGATCCGCGCGAGGAGTTGCACTCCACGCGCGGCCGGGGCCTGCACCGCAGCCGTACCGGGGTGGGAAAGCTGATGCGGGTGTCCGCGATGGCGCGGGCACTGGTGGGCCGGATGACGGACGACCTGGTGGCCGCCGCGCAGGCCAGCGATGTCCTGTTGCTGTCCACCTCCCTCGCCCCGCTCGGCAGGACCGTCGCCGAGGGCCTGCGCCTGCCCTGCCTGGGCGCCTACCTCCAACCAGTGGCGCCCACAGAGGAGTTCGCACCTGCCGTGCTGGGTGGCGGTTCCCTGGGCCCCGTCGGCAACCGCATGGCCGGCCACGGGGTCAACCTGGCGATGGACCGCATCTTCGCCGCCACGCTGCCGTCGGTGCGGGCCCGGCTGGGGCTGCCCCGCACCCGCGCCCCGCGGGAGATGCCGGTCCTGCACGGGTTCAGCCCCCTGGTCGTGCCGCGCCCGCGGGACTGGCCGTCGAATCTCGACGTGGCCGGCTACTGGTGGCCGTACGACCAGGACGCCCGACTCCCGCCCGAGATCGAGGACTTCCTCGAAGCAGGTGAACCGCCGGTCTTCGTCGGCCTGGGCAGCGCGACGGTTCCCGACCCCCGGCGGCTGAGCGCCGAGATCGTCCGTGCCCTGCGGCGGGCCGGACTGCGCGGCGTGATCCAGCGCGGCTGGGGCGGGCTGGCGGCCGACGGCGACGACATGCTGACCATCGGCGAGGTGCCGCACTCCGCGCTCTTCCCGCGCATGGCCGCCGTCGTCCACCACGCGGGCGCCGGCACCACGGCCGCGGGACTGCGCGCCGGGGTCCCGGCCGTACCCGTGCCGATCCAGTTCGACGAGACCTTCTGGGCCCAGCGTCTGGTCGCCCTCGGCGTGGCCCCGCGCCGGCTGCCGCTGCGGGAGCTGACGGCAGCCGCCTTGGCCCCGGCGCTTGAACAGGCCGTACGACATCCCCGGCACAGGCAGCGGGCACGCGCCCTCGGGGAGCGGATCCGTGGGGAGGACGGAACGGGTCCGGTCGTGGCGGCGGTGGAGCGGCTCGCGGGGTGACCGGGCGGGGCGGGCGATCTGCGCCACACGCCGTTGACCTCTGTGGCGCCCCGCGCGACGGGGAGGAACAATCCACCACGGAACGGAAACCGATCCGGTGGAAGAGGTACCTCCCATGGTCGAGCAGGACGAGCGATTCGACGTTGTCGTACTCGGCGCCGGGCCCGGCGGTTACGTCGCCGCCGTCCGCGCCGCCCAGCTGGGCAAACGCGTCGCGGTCGTCGAGGAGAGGTACTGGGGCGGTGTGTGCCTGAACGTGGGCTGCATCCCGACCAAGGCCCTGCTGCGCAACGCCGAGCTGGCGCACATCTTCACCCACGAGGCGAAGACCTTCGGCATCAGGGTCGACGGGCAGGTCTCCTTCGACTACGGCGAGGCGTTCCGCCGCAGCCGCAAGGTCGCCGACGGCCGCGTCAAGGGCGTCCACTACCTGATGAAGAAGAACAAGATCACCGAGCTGGACGGCCGGGGCACCTTCCTGGACCCGCACACCCTTCAGGTCACCGACTACGACGGCAACTCCCGGACCATCGGGTTCGAGCACTGCGTCATCGCCACCGGCGCCACCCCGAAACTGCTGCCCGGCACCAAGCGCAGCGCGCGCGTGGTGACGTACGAGGAGCAGATCCTGGCGGAGGACCTGCCGCAGTCGATCGTCATCGCGGGCGCAGGCGCCATCGGTATCGAGTTCGCCTACGTCCTGCACCACTACGGCGTGAAGGTGACCGTCGTCGAGTTCCTGGACCGCATGGCACCCCTCGAGGACGCCGAGGTCTCCGCCGAACTCGCCCGCCAGTACCGCAAGCTGGGCATCGACGTCCTGACGTCCACCCGCGTCGACGCGATCGACGAGTCCGGCCCGCAGGTCCGGGTCACCGTCACCGGCAAGGACGGCGCCCAACAGGTCCTGGAGGCCGACAAGGTCCTCCAGGCCATCGGCTTCGCCCCGAACGTCGGCGGATACGGCCTGGAGAACACCGGGGTGACGGTGACCGAGCGGGGTGCCATCGACGTCGACGGCCGCTGCCGCACCTCCGTCCCGCACATCTATGCCATCGGCGACGTGACCGCGAAGCTGATGCTCGCGCACACGGCCGAGGCCATGGGCGTGATCGCCGCCGAGACGATCGCCGACGCGGAGACCATGGAACTCGACTACGCGATGATCCCGCGCGCCACCTACTGCCAGCCCCAGATCGCCAGCTTCGGCTACACCGAGGAGCAGGCCCGCGAGCTCGGCTACGACGTGAAGGTCGCCAAGTTCCCCTTCACCGCCAACGGCAAGTCCCACGGTCTCGGTGACACCACCGGCTTCGTGAAGCTGATCAGCGACGCCAAGTACGGCGAGCTCATCGGCGGCCATCTGATCGGCCCGGACGTCACCGAGCTGCTGCCGGAGCTCACCCTGGCCCAGCAGTGGGACCTCACCGTCCACGAGGTGGCCCGCAACGTCCACGCCCACCCGACCCTGGGCGAGGCCGTCAAGGAGGCGGTGCACGGCCTGGCCGGCCACATGATCAACATGTGAGGGTCAGGCCGCGTCGATCCGGTCGAGGAGCGCCCGGGCCTCGACGGTACGGCGGTGGTCGGGGCCGAAGGCGGCCAGGCAGGCGTCGTGCGCGGTGGTCGCCCGGGTCCGGGCCTCGGTCCGGCTGCCCAGCCCCCACAGGGCCGTGGCCACGGCCAGTTCGACGGCGCCGGTCTCGGGGCGGCTCTCTGCCACGGGCAGGCGGTGGCGCAGCGCGTCGGCGCGCTCCGCCTCGGCGAGGGCCTCCTCATGGCGGCTCTGGCCGTTGAGGCTGCGGGCCAGGCCGAGGCGCAGGACCAGGCCGAACCGGTCCGAGGCCTGATGGGCGGCGAGGGCGTCGCGGGCCAGCGCCTCGGCCTCCGCGTGGCGGCCTTGGGCGTTGACGGCGTAGACCAGCCCGTTGCGGGCGGCCGCCGCCAGGCGCGGCATCTCCGGGCCCGTGCCGCGGGCCGCCGCGCGCGCGACGGCGGCGCACTCCGCCTCGCATTCGGCGTGCCGGGCGAGCGCGGTGAGCGCCTGGGCCCGGTCCGAACGCAGCTTCAGGGTCTGCGGGTGCTCGACGCCGAAGACCCTGCCGAACACGGGCACCAGCGTGTCGTACACGCTCATCGCTTCGGCGTGCCGCCCCTGGGCACCCATCGCGAGCGCGGCGAGGCTCAACGCCATGGGGGCGTACGGGTCATCGCGGGACGGCCGGGCCGCGGCCACGGCACGTGCCTCGTGCTCCGCCTCGGCATAGCGCCCTGCCTGGAACAGGGCAGCGGCCCGGCCCAGCGGTGCACCCGGGGGCCCGGCGTCGCCACGGCCACGCGACCGGAAGAATCTCATGCGCGGAGCATACGGACCGGCGCCCGCTACACCCCCTCCCACCCCACTGGCCGCAAAATGGCCAGCAGTTGGCGGACCAGTTCCTCCACGACCTGGTCCAGGGTCGCGGCCACCCAGCCCGCCGTCCAGTCGTGGAGGAGGCCGTTGACGCTGCCGATGAAGGCCGTCGCGGCGATGCGGTAGTCGCGGGCGGCCGCTTCTCCCCGGGCTGCGGCGGCTTCCGCCTCGGCGCAGATCAGGTCGACCCAGCGGGAGCGGCGGGCCAGGCGTTGCTTCTCCAGTCGAGGGCTCACGCCGATGATCTCGACGAAGGTGATGCGCACCCGGCGCGGGTCGGCCGTCACGTGGGACGCGTACGCGCGGAAGATCGCTGCGGCCCGGTCGGCGATCGGCGCGTCGCCCACGGACGCGGCGCCGGCCAGGACCGCCCGCTCCGCCGAGTCGTTGACCTGGAGGTGAAGGGCGGCAAGTACGTCCTCCAGGGTGCGGAACTCCTCGTAGAACTGGCGCGTGGACAGCCCGGCCGCCTCGCTGAGCGCCGCGACCGTCGTGCCGCGATAGCCCGGGGTGTCGCCGAAGAGCTGGAGCGCGGCGTCCAGGAAGCGGCGACGGCGCTCGGCCTTCCGTTCCTCGGCGGACCTGCCGCCGTACCGGCCGGTCGGCGCCCTGAGCCTGCCCGCCACCGCCCCTCCTCCCCGTCGGTGTTCGCCATTTTGTCGTGTCCGCAGTCTTGTGGAGAAGGGACCCCTCTCCTTACTTTCCAGTAAGTCAAACTCTGAACGAAGCCGTATTCAGATTCCCCCCGCTTTGGCATGCGCACGCCACCCCACCGCCTCCCATCAGAGGAGAGAGCACCATGCCCGCCAGCAGAACCAGGCACCTGCGTGCCGCCGCCGTCGCGGCCGCCCTCGTCCTGTCCGTCACCGCCCCCGCGACCGCCACCGCCGCCCCGGCGGACTCCGAGGCCGACGCACTCCGCGAGGTGCTGTTCGTCGGCAACAACTGGGACGGCACCGCCGACGTCATCCGCTCCAGCGGTGACTTCGCGAAAATCGGGCGGATCAACGTCATCCCCGACAAGGACCGGCGGATGGCGGAGATCAACGCCGATCCGATCAAGTGGATCTACTTCATGGCGATCCGCAACAGCGTCGGCGAGGGCCACGACCAGTTCGTGGACGACATGTACTCCACGCCCGACGGCACCTCCGTGGTCGTCTCCCGGCCCAGCTTCGCCGACGTCGTGTCACTCGACCTCGCGACCGGCGCGGTCAACTGGCGCTTCCCCGTGTCGGGTTACCGCGCCGACCACATGGCGGTCTCCGCCGACGGCCGCCGCGTCGCGGTGTCCGCGTCCACCTCGAACACCGTGCACGTGCTGGACATCAGCACCGGCAAGGAGCTCGGCAAGTTCGCCACGGGCGACAAGCCGCACGAGAACATCTTCACGCGGGACGGCAAGTACATCTACAACATGGCGATCGGCGACGTGAACACGCAGACCGACGCCCCCTGGCTGGACTGGACGAAGGGCAACCGCTACATCACGGTCGTCGACGCGACGACGTACCAGCGGGTCAGGGTCATCGACATGCGGGACCGGCTCGACGCGATCGGCCGCACCGACACTTCCGACGCCGTCCGGCCCGCCGTGTTCTCACCGGACGAGTCCAAGCTGTACTTCCAGGTGTCGTTCTTCAACGGCTTCTTCGAGTACGACCTCGCCACCGACAGAATCGTCCGCACCAGGACCCTGCCGAAGAACCCCGCGACCAGCGACGACCGCACCACCTTCGTCAACGACTCGCGCCACCACGGCATGTCGATGAGCCCGGACGGCCGCAAGCTCTGTATCGCGGGCACGATGGACGACTACGCGACCGTCGTCGACCGGGCCACCCTCCAGGAGGGGCCGCTGGTCACCGTCTCCAAGCCGTACTGGGCGACGGTCAGCGGCGACGGCACGTCCTGCGTGGTCTCAGAGAGCGGCACCGACCAGGTCACCGCCATCGACTTCGCCACGGGTCAGAAGCAGGTCTCCGTCCCCGTCGGCGACCACCCCCAGCGGGTCCGGCTCGGGCATGTGCGGTCCGACTGGACGTCCCCGGCGGCCCGTTGATCAGCCGATCGCCTTCAGCACCGCGCCCGCGCCGTCCTCCGTCGCCATGTGCTGTGCGGCGCCAAAGGCGGCGCGGGCGTACGTCTGCCGGCGCACCACCTCACGCAACGCCTCCGCCAGCCGTTCCTCGGTCAGCGACGCGAACGGTATCGGCGCGACGGCGGCGCCGAGCGCGGTGAGCCGGGCCGCCCAGAACGGCTGGTCCGCCGCCACCGGGACCGGCACGGCGGGCACTCCGGCCCGCAGGGCGGCGGCCGTGGTGCCCGCCCCCGCGTGGTGCACCACGGCCGCCGTCCGGGGGAACAGCAGCGCGTGCGGCACCTCCTCCACGACCATCATGTCGTCGCCCGCCACATCGGTACCGCCCCACTGCAGCACCCCCCGCAGCCCGGCCCGCCGCAGCGCCCGTACCGCGATCTCGCCGAGCCGTTCCCCCTGGCCGCCCGCCATGCTCCCGAACCCGACGAACACCGGCCGCGACCCGGCGGCCAGGAAGTCCTCCAGTTCCGCGGGCAGGGACGCGCCGGGTGCGACGTACGGCCAGAACGTGCCGACGACGTCGAGGCCCGGCCGCCAGTCGCCCGGACGGGCGAGCAGTGCCGTGCTGAAGCCGTACAGGACGGGCCAGTCGGCCGATTCCTGCCGTCGGCGCACAGCGGCGGCCGCGACGGGCGGCAGTCCCAGGCGCCCCCGCAGTTCCGCGACCCCGTCCCGGTAGACGCGGTCCGCCATCCGCAACGCCAAGCGGCCCGCCACCAGGTTGCCGAGGCGGCCGAGGGAGCGCCCGCCCGTCACCACGGGCGGGAAGGCGCCGGTCGGGTGGGCCGGGACGACGTAGGCGCCCAGGGTCCGCACGCCCGTGGCCTCCGCCAGATGCCAGCCGAGCGGGGCCGTGGTGGCCGACAGCAGGAGCAGGTCGGTGTCCGAGGTCAGCGCCTCGGTGAAGCCCTGTCCGAGGTCGGTCACGAAGGCGGCCGCGGCGCGCATCAGCCGCCGTCCGTCCGAGACGTCGCCCGGGGGTTCGGGGCGGCTCGGGAGGACGCGGACCTCCAGTCCCGCGTCCCGGGCCAGAGGGGCGAGGTTCTCCGTCGTGGCGAGGGCGACCTGGTGTCCGGCCGCCCGCAGCGCGGCACCGACGCCGGTGTACGGGGCGACGTCCCCGCGCGATCCGGCGGCGGCGATGAGGATCCTCATTCGGTCACCGCCCGGCGGGCCGCGTTGGCGTGAACGGCCTTGCGGAGATAGGCGGCGAGCCCCGGCCGCTGCTGCGAGGGCGGTACGACGAGGGCGAAGGCGCGCGGATCGGCGGCGAAGTCGTCGGCGACGCGGCAGTGCATGTCGGGTGGGCAGGCGGTGAACCAGCGGGCGATGTGCAGCCGGTGCTCCTCGGCCAGGTCCGTCGCCCGTTCGCCGTCGGCCGGTTCCCCCTCGTCGAAGGCGGCGAGGAGTTCCCCGCGCCAGGCCGCCGCCTCGCCCATGAGCTGCCGCCAGTCCTCCTTGCTGTGGGCTGCGGCACGGGCCATCGACTCGCGCTGTCCCGCGGAGTCCTGCCACTTGAGCTGCGCCTCGGTGGCGTAGCTGAGGTCGAAGCGGATCTCGCCGAAGACCTCGAACCGTTCCTCGGGCGTCAGAGACACCCCCGTCTGCTGGACCTCGATCGCCTGCTCGGCCACGTCCGCCAGGCGTTTGAGGCGGTCGATCTCCTCGCTCAACTGCCGTACCCGGGAGCGCAGCTGCTCCAGGGCGTTGGCCTCGGGGTCCTTGAGGATCCCGGCGATCTCGTCGAGGGAGAAGCCGAGTTCGCGGTAGAAGAGGATCTGCTGGAGCCGGGCCAGGTCGCTGTCGCTGTACTGCCGGTAACCGGCGCCGCTGCGGCCACTGGGCGAGAGGAGCCCCGCCCGGTCGTAGTGGTGCAGCGTGCGCACGGTCACCCCGGCGAAGGACGCGACCTGCCCCACGGAGTAACTCATTCACCTGCCCTTTCGTCGGACTACAGCGTGCGGCCTGACGTAAGGGGAGGGTCAACCGGTCACTGTCCGGCGGCCCACGCCGACAGCTCGGCGCGGGCCGAGGCGAGCAGTTCGGCGGAAGGGGCCGAGGCCCCGTTGGTCACCAGCGCGTAGTGCGGGGCGCCCGAGTCGGTGTCGGTGAGCAGCAGTCGGCGGCTGCCGGCGCCGCCGGGTTCGGGGGCCACGGCGATCGGGGTCGTCGAGGTGTACGCGCGCGGGGCGTACGCCGTGCCGAGGTCCGAGACGACGGTGGTGGAGCCGGTCGGGAAGGAGGCGGGGAGGTGCAGCTCGGTGGGCGCCGAGCTGCTGTGGGAGCGCCACATCAGCAGGGCGTACTGGCCGGTGCCGACCAGGCGCGCGACGCCCGGCAGGGAGCTGGGCACCGGGTTCCAGGTCAGGGTGGTGGAGCCGTCGCGGGAGCGGTCCTCGTAGGTGAAGGCGAGAGTGGTGCCGGAGGTGGCGCTCGGGTAGACCCGGTCGAGGAGGCGGGCGTCCTGGCGCAGGACGGGAGTGCCCGAGTCGTCGAGGCGTACGGCGGAGAGGTCCTCGTCGTTCCAGGCGTCACCGGCGGTGAGCACCTTGTCGGGGTTGCCGTTCATCAGCTCGTGGTGGCGGCCGTGGTAGATGTCCCACTGCCACTGGCTGCCCGACAGGGCGGGACCGGAAGCGGACGGGTCGGACCACCAACTCGCGCCCGGCAGACGGGAGTCGAGGGCCTGGTACATGGCCTTCAGGACGGTCGGGGCCTTGTCGGAGACCGTGCCGGACAGCGGATGCCCGAACTCGCTCACGATCGCGGGGGTCCCGGTCGCCGCGGCCCGGTCGCGGACGGTGCCGAAGTCACCGGCGTACTGCCCGTCCCGCGCCTTGCCCCACATGAAGATCCCGGAGATGGCCTTCTGGTCGTAGAAGTGCGTGTTGAACACATAGCGCGGGCCCAGCTGTCCGGCGTCCAGCAGGCCGCCCTCCTGCCGCTGGAAGTCGAGGTTGGCGTTCCAGAAGAGGTTGGGTTCCACGAAGGCGGGTCTGTCCTGCCAGCCGGCCGCGTCCATGCGCGCCCGGAACCGCTCGTAGAAGGGCCACAGCACGTCCCGTTCCCAGGCACGGCTGGATTGCCCGGAGTCGTACACGCCCGCGTGCGGTTCGTTGTAGGGGTCGAAGCCGACGACGCCCTCGAACCGTGCCGCGCCGAGGTTCTGCCGGAGGTGCGTCATCGTCGCCTGGGCGGTGGCGAGGAAGGCGTCCTGGAGGCCGTACCGGTTGTGCCAGAAGTCGTACGACGCCTGCTTCACCGCCTCGTTCTGGGTGATGTTCTGGCCCCAGAACGGGCAGATGCCGCAGTACTCGTCGGAGTAGTTCCCCGCGTCCACGGCCCACTTGGGGGCGCCGTCGCCGGTGTACCAGCTGTCCGGGTCGAACAGGTAGCGGGAGTAGAGGTCCTGGTGGAAGTCGGGGTAGACGCGGATGCCCGCGTCGAGGAAGGCGCCGATCTGGGCGGTGGCGGCGGACAGGTAGGCGGGGTCCACCTGTCCGCGCACGGGTTCGGCGTAGGCCCAGGAGAGCAGGAAGCGGACCGTGTTGCCGCCGCCGAGGGCCCGCAGCGCGGCCGCGGACTTCCGCGCGTCGGCGACGGATGCGAAGGGCAGGCCGCCGTTCTCGGCGAGCTTGGTCTCACCGGAGACGTTGTAGCCGCGCAGCACGACCTCGCGGCCGTGCCCGTCGGTGAAACGGCCGTTCCGGACGGTGAGAGGCGTTTCGTCGAACCAGAGGGAGCCGGGAAGGGAGGCGGCGGTGGCGGGAGTGGGGCCCGTCACCGCCAGGGATCCGAGGAGGACGACCAGGACCACGAGCAGACGCGTCCGCACAGTCGGCATGTCCACCACAATCGGGCGCCCTCATGGCTGCGTCAACACTTCTGACCCTCAAGTAAGTTGACTGTCGGTCAGCTCAGTTGCCCATGCGCCGCGTCACGTGCAACAGGTACTCCTTCCGGTTCAGCGGGTTGTGGTCGGTGCGCGCGCGTTCCGGAACCGTCCCCCGGGTGACCGGCGCGTAGTGGTCGAAGGCGCTCTCCAGCTCGCCCTCGCCGCGGGTGAGGCCGGGCAGCCGCTGCTCCAGCTCGTGCACCCGGGCCGCCGGTACCGCACCCTCCAGGACGCAGGTCGTCCCGCGGGTCTCGGTGGACGCCGGCACCGCGCCGAGCGCGGCCAGCACCGGCAGCAGGGCGCCGAGGGTGTCGGCCGGGGCTTCGACGCGGAAGCGGTGCATCGGCTCGTGCACCCGCGTGCCGGCCCGGCGCAGCGCCTCGACGAGGACCAGCGGGGTCAGACCGCGGAAGTCGTAGCCGGTGCTGGACATGCTCTTGTCGAAGCCCTGATGGGCGTGGCTCTGCCGGGGCGAGTAGCCGGAGTGCGTCATGGTGACCGCGCAGTCGGGGATCCGCCAGCCGTGCAGGCCCTCGCCGAGGGTCTCGCGGACGGTGTCCTCGACGGCCTTGAAGAAGGCGTACGGCATGGCGCCGAGTTCCACCTCCAGCGCGAAGCCGACCCCGCTGCCGGGCGGCGCGGGCTCGACCCGCAGACCGACCGTGGCCAGGAAGGGGTTCGCGCCCTTCTTGTTGAACTCGACGGCGGCGCCTGTCCCGACCGGTCGCTCGATGCACAGCGGTGTCGTCTCGCGGAAGGTGACGTCGATGCCGTACTCGTCGGCGAGCGTGGCCTGGACGACCTCCTTCTGCACCTCGCCGTAGAGGGAGACGGAGATCTCCCGGCGCACCTCGTCGTGGCGCAGGCCGATGAGCGGGTCCTGTTCGGCGAGCTGGGTCAGCGCCACGTGCAGGGCCCGCGGGTCGGCGTCCGGGCCGGGCACGACGACCGTCTCCAGGGTGGGCGGGGCGAAGAAGTGGCTCTCCGCCTTGCGGGGCAGGCCGAGGGTGTCGCCGATCCGGACGTCGGACAGGCCCCACAGCCGGGCGATCCGGCCGGCCGGGACCGTGTCGCGGCGGACGTCGGTGCCGTGCTCGAAGACGCCGGCCGCGGTGACCTTGCCCTCCTGACGGGCCTCGCCGAACAGGAGCGGCTCACGGACGCCGAGCGTGCCGGAGAAGATCCGCGCATAGGCGATCTTCTCCCCCGCCGGTCCCCGTTCGACCTTGAAGACGGTGCCTGAGACCGGGCCGTCCGGGTCGCCCGCGGCGGCGGGCAGCAGTTGCCGGATGCCGCTGATCAGCGCGTCCACGCCCGCTCCGGTGACGGCCGAGCCGAAGTACACCGGATGGACCAGGCACTGCCGGGTCTGGTCGACGAGGGCGGCGCGCAGGCGGTCGTCGGTGACGGTGTTCTCGACGTACGCGGTGAGCAGGTCGTCGTCGTGGTCGGCGAGGGCGTCGAGCGCGGCGGGGCCGAGCCCCGGGGTGAACGCCGCCTCGCGGGTGCCGAGACCGCTGGTGCGGCCCATCGGCACGACCGCGACGCCCAGGCGCCGGGTGAGCGCGCGCAGGATCGCCTCCTCCCTGGCCCCGCGCCGGTCGATCTTGTTGACGAGGATCAGGGTGGGGATGCGCAGCCGGCGCAGGGTCCGCATCAGGACCCGGGTCTGCGCCTGGACTCCCTCGACGGCGGAGACGACCAGCACGGCCCCGTCGAGGACGCCGAGCACCCGCTCCACCTCGGCGATGAAGTCCGGGTGGCCGGGGGTGTCGATGAGGTTGACCGTCACGTCGTCGACCGGGAAGGAGACGACGGCGGACTTGATGGTGATCCCGCGTCGGCGCTCCAGCGCGAGGGTGTCGGTCCGGGTGGTCCCGGCGTCGACGCTGCCGATCTCGTCGATGACTCCGACCGAGTGCAGCAGCCGCTCGGTCAGGCTGGTCTTACCGGCGTCGACATGGGCGAGGATTCCGAGGTTGAGCAACGGCACGAAGCGTCATGTCCTTCGATGAGGGGGTCGTTCCTTCCTGGCGGGACATGAACACAGTGCGCATGGAAGCTCCTCGGTGCGTGACGGCTCGGTTCCGTTCAGTGCAGCAGGACCGGACCCACGCCGGCAATGGATTAACGCTCAACAAAGCCGTGGATGTGAGCGGCTGCAGGGCGCCGTACGCGGACGCGCCGCCGGAGGGGTCACCATCGAGGCGCGGTCCACCCGGAAGCCGTCGCGCCGCGAGCCCGCTCCGACGGTGGCCGGTGTGCCGTGACGGGAGCGGGGTGCCCGGCCGACCGCGTGAGCCGCCGAGCGCGTTCCTGGTCCGCCGGGGACAGCGGGGCATGGCGCGGGGTGCGATCGTGGTGCTGATGTCGGACTGCTGGGAACGCGGCGACCCCCCGCCGCTCGCGGAGCAGGCGAGCCGGATGCACCGGTCGGCGCACCGCGTGATCCGGGCCGGCCCGCTCACGGCCCGCCCGGGTACGTGCCCTTGCCGGGGCCGGCGACGGCGGTGAGAGAGGAGCCGAGGATGCGTGACGTACTGCCTGTTCTGGGCGGCTGGTACACGGCCGCCGCGCCCTTCGGGCTCGCCACGGTCGTCGCGACGAGTCGCAGCGCACCGCGCGAACCGGGGGCCGCGATGGCCGTGGGGCCGGGCGACGAGGTGGTCGGGAGTGTCTCGGGCGGGTGCGTCGAGGGGGCGGTGTTCGAGCTGGCCCAGGAGGTGGTGGCGAGCGGTGAGGCCCGCCTGGAGACCTTCGGGTACAGCGACGAGGACGCGTTCGCGGTAGGGCTGACCTGCGGCGGCGAGATCACGCTGCTGGTGCGGGCCGTGACGCCCGAGTCGGACCCCTCCTTCGGTGCCGTCGCGGAGTCCGTCGCCGCCGGGGAGCCGGTCACCCTGGCGTTCGTGGCCGACGGACCCGCACGGCGCGGGGCGAGCCTCGCGGTCTGGCCCGACCGGGTCCTCGGCACGCTGGGCGCGCCCGGCCTGGACGCGGCGGTCACCGCGGACGCCCGCGGCGAACTCGCCCTCGGTGTCACGGAGCTGCGCCACTACGGGCCGCACGGCGAGCGCCGCGAGGACGCCGTCGCCGTCTTCCTGCACTCCTTCGCGCCGCCGCCGCGGATGCTGGTCTTCGGCGCGATCGACTACGCCGCCGCCGTCGCCCGGATCGGGGCCTTCCTCGGATACCGGGTCACCGTGTGCGACGCCCGCCCGGTCTTCGCCACGCCCCAGCGCTTCCCGGAGGGCGTGGAGGTGGTCGTGGACTGGCCGCACCGCTATCTGAACGGCACCGACACCGACGGGCGCACGGTGATCTGCGTGCTCACCCACGACCCGAAGTTCGACGTGCCGCTGCTGGAGGCGGCGCTGCGCAGACCCGCCGCGTACATCGGGGCGATGGGCAGCCGCCGTACCCACGACGACCGGCTGCGGCGGCTGGCCGCGGCCGGGCTCACCGGGGCCGAGCTGTCCAGGCTGCGCTCGCCGGTGGGACTCGACCTGGGGGCCCGTACACCGGAGGAGGTCGCGGTGTCGGTCGCCGCCGAGATCGTCGCCCTGCGCTGGGGCGGCAGCGGGACACCGCTGACCGTCACGGAGGGCACGATCCACCACTCCGGCTGAGCGGCCCCAGCTTGGCCCGGAACACCGCACGGGGCGACGCCTGGACCTCGCCTGGTCGCCGCCGCCCTCGCGCTGCTCCTGTCATGGTGGCGGGGCAGGCGTCAACGCGGTGGCAGCCGGTGCAGTTCCACGTCCGTCAGGCTGCCGTCGGCGACCGAGGCGGTGAGGTAGGTGCAGTGCGGCTGGCGGCGGCGGTCCGTCGGGGAGCCCGGGTTGAGCAGGCGCAGTCCGTTCGCGGCCGTGGTGTCCCATGGGATGTGGCTGTGGCCGAACACCAGGACGTCCAGATCGGGGAAGCGGGCGGCGCAGCGCGCCTCGCGGCCCTTGGCCGGTCCCGTCTCGTGGACCACGCCGAAGCGCAGGCCGCCGAGGTCGGCACGGGCCACCTCCGGGAGGCGGGCGCGCAGTTCGGGGCCGTCGTTGTTGCCGTACACGGCGATCAGTCGGCGGCTGCGGCGCTCCAGCAGGTCGAGGGTGGCCGTGTCGACCCAGTCGCCCGCGTGGATCACCGCGTCGGCGCGCCCGAGTTCGGCCAGCAGCGGCTCGGGAAGTGCGCGGGCGCGCCGGGGTAGGTGGGTGTCGGACATCAGGAGCAGACGCACCCCGCCAGGCTACGGGCACACACCTGTGCGGAGGTGGCAAGCGACCGGGGGCGGGTTAGCATCGGGCGAGGCGCACCGTGCCGCACCCAGCAAGGCAGGCGACGACCCGAGGGGACTTCGAGCGCGATGCCGGTCAAGGTCAGCGTCATCGTTCCCGTGTACAACCCGGGACCGTACATCGAGGAGTGCGTCTCCTCGCTGCTGCGGCAGACCCTGCCCCCGGACGAGTACGAAGTGATCTTCGTCGACGACGGCTCCACCGACGACACGCCCGGCCGGCTGGACGAGCTCGCCGCCGAGCACCCCCGGGTGACGGTCGTGCACCAGGAGAACTCCGGCTGGGCGGGCAAGCCGCGCAACGTGGGCATCGAGGCCTCCAGCGGCGAGTACGTGATGTTCGTCGACAACGACGACCACCTCGGCGACGAGGCCCTGGAGCGCATGTACGACTACGGCGTGGCCAACGGCGCCGACGTGGTCGTGGGCAAGATGGCCGGCCGGGGCCGCGGGGTGCCGGTGGAGCTGTTCCGCCGCAACCATCCGCGGGCCACCGTGGAGAGCGCACCGCTGATCGACAGCCTCACTCCGCACAAGATGTTCCGCCGCGCCTTCCTCGACCGCATCGGCCTGCGCTTCCCCGAGGGCAGAAGGCGCCTGGAGGACCACGTCTTCGTCACCGAGGCGTTCCTGCGCGCCGACAACGTCTCGGTGCTCAGCGACTACGTCTGCTACTACCACGTCCGCCGCGACGACGCCGCGAACGCGGGCTTCCAGCGCTTCGACCCGGTCGGGTACTTCAAGAACCTGCGCGAGGCGCTGGACGTCGTCGAGCGGTACACCGAGCCGGGGCCGGTGCGCGACCGGCTGTTCCGCCGCTGGCTGCGGGTGGAGATGGTCGAGCGGATGCGCGGCGGGAGGCTGCTGGCCATGCCCGCCGACTACCGCAAGGAGCTGTTCCGGGAGATCCACTCCGTGGTCGTCGAGCGCTTCGGGCCCGGGGTGGCGGCCGGTCTCCAGCCCACCCAGCAGGTGGTGGCCGCGCTGATCGCCGCCGACCGGTACGAGGACGTGGAGGCGTTCGCCGAGTGGGAGGCGGGTGTCGTCCTCAAGGCCGTGCCCGAAGGGCTGGAGTGGCAGGACGGCGTCCTGCGGGTCTCCTTCGCCGCCGAGTACCACTCGGGCGGGGCGCCGCTGACGTTCAGCGCGGCCGGTGGCGGCGATCCGCTCGAGGCCCCGCCGCAGGACGTCACCGAGGCCATCGCCTGGGTGGGCGCCGACACCGTGGCCCGGTTCGGCTCCGCCACCGCCGACCTGCTGCTGCGGCAACGCGCCAGCGCCGCCCAGTACTTCCAGCCGGCGCAGTTCACCCGGGAGACCGTGCCGACCGAGGACCGAGGGCGGTTCCGGCTGGTGCTGCGGGCGACGGCGAGCGTGGACCCGGCGCGGGCGGCCGGGGGCGAAGCGCCTGCGGGCGGCCTGTGGGACGTCGTGGTCCGGGTGAAGCTGGGCGGCTGGACCAAGGAATGCCGGCTCGCCCCGGCCCCGCGCGCCGAGCGCCCCACGGTGTACGCCGGTGTCGTCGCCGGCCGCGTGGTGCTGCCGTACTGGACCGCCCGGCACAACTCGCTCGCCCTGGACGTCGACCGGGCGACCCGCGGCCTCGGCCTCGCCCGGATCACGCCGGAGGAGGTCACCGTCACGCACGACCGGCTCAGCGCCCCCCTGCCGCTGTACGTGCCGGACGACACGGACGTGCTGCTGCGGCTGACCGCCAGGGGCAAGGAGTTGGACGCGGCCGCCACGCTCGCCCCGGCGCCCGGTGCGTCGGGCGCCCTGCTGACGGCGGCGCTCCCCGCCCTGGTGATGGGCGGCACGACCTGGCGCACGGCGCTCGGCCCGGTCCCGGACGCCCCGGAACCGCGCCTGCTGGCACTGCCGTTCGCGCTGCGCGCCGGGGCGCACGGGGTGCAGGTACGGCGCACACCCCGGCCGGGTGTGCTGCGCCGGACGGTCCGCAAGGTCAAGGCCCTGTTCAGGGCTCCACGGAGGTGACGGGGTGCGCGCACTGGGAATAGACGGGGCCTGGGTGCTCGAGCCCAAGGTGTTCCCGGACGACCGGGGCAGCTTCCACGAGTGGTACCGGGGCGCGGAGTTCCGCGAGGCGACCGGGTACGACCTCACGCTCGCGCAGGCCAACTGCTCCGTCTCCCGGCGCGGTGTGGTGCGCGGGGTGCACTTCTCCGACGTGCCGCCCGGTCAGGCCAAGTACGTCACCTGTGTGCGCGGCGCCGTCCTGGACGTGGTGGTCGACCTGCGCACCGGCTCCCCGGCGTTCGGGCACTGGGAGGCGGTCCGCCTCGACGAGGAGACACGGCACGCGGTGTTCCTCGCCGAGGGCCTCGGCCACGCCTTCATGGCGCTGACCGACGACGCGACCGTGGTCTACCTGTGCTCCACCGGTTACGCCCCGGACCGCGAGCACGGCGTCAACCCGCTCGACCCCGAACTGGGCCTGCCCTGGCCCGAGGGCGTGGCGCCGGTGGTGTCCCCCAAGGACGCCGAGGCCCCGACCCTGGCCGAGGCCCAGGCAACCGGCCTGCTGCCGTCGTACGCGGACTGTGCCGCGCGCTACCGCGAGGTGCGGGGCGGCTAGAGCCGCTCCAGCGCCTGTCGCAGCGGGTCCCAGCCCCGGGAGCGGCGGACTCCGAGGTTCCTGGCCCGGATCAGGGGCCGCCAGAAGCTCGCCCGAAGGAGCGCCTCGGGGCGTACCGCTCCGGTGCGTTCCAGGATCGTCTCGGGCACCTTCTGCGGGTCGGGCAGGTCGTACTCGGCGACGATCTCGTCGTAGCGGTCGCGCAGGACCGTGTTGTGCGGATCGGCGCCGAACACGACCAGCTGGCCGGTGGGTTGGGTGTCGACCAGGACCGTCACCAGGTCGGGGCGGTACCGGGCGAGGATCTCGCGGAGCTTGTAGACGTCGCCGGTCCAGGCGTCGGTGTGGCGGTCGCGGGCCGCCTCGTCGATGGTGCGGGGCAGCATGTCGTCGAAGACGATCACGCTGGCCCAGCCGGAGTGCTTCTCGATGTTGATGAAGTCCCGCAGCGCGTACTCGAACAGGTGCATGCCGTCGATGAACGACAGGTCGAGGGTGGCGCGCCGCCAGTACCCGAGCGGACTGCGGCCCCGGCGCAGGTTCCTGACGGGGTGGCGGCCGCCCTTGAGGTGCGCGAGCGGGTTGGCGCGGGCGAAGAAGTCGTCGCTGGTCGCCTTCACCAGGTGCACGTCACAGCGGATCTCGGTGACCACCTTGAACGCCGGGTCGATCGCGATGCTGGGCACCCTGGACAGCCGGAGGCTGCGGCCGTCGTTGACGCCGATCTCCAGGTAGTTGCGGTTGGCGGTGACCTTGTGCAGTTCCTTGAGGAACTCGTGGCGTTTCACGAAGGGGACTCCTTGCGGATGCGGGGAAGTGCCTCGTGCAGGGCGGCACGCCAGTCGCGCGGCGGCGGCAGTCCGAGCGTCTGCCAGCGGCCGTGCGCGAGGGCGCTGTACTCGGGGCGCGGCGCGGGCCGGGGCCAGGGCGTGGTGTCGGTGGGGCGCACCCGGTCGGGGTCGGCGCCGAGCAGCCGGAACACCTCCCGGGCCAGCTCGTACCAGGTCGCGTCGCCGGAACTCGTCGCGTGGAAGACGCCGTTCACGTCCGGACCGAGGCGCGGGCCGAGGTCGGCGATGCGGGTGGCGACGTCGACGCTCCAGGTCGGCTGCCCCCGCTGGTTGTCGACGACGTCGACGGTGGGGCGGCTCGCCTCGATGCCGATCATCGTGCGGACGAAGTTCTTGCCGTGGACGCCGTAGAGCCAGGCGGTGCGCACCACCGCGCTCGCCTCGGGGAGTTCCTCCAGCACGGCTCGCTCGCCCGCGAGTTTGGTGCGGCCGTAGGCGGTGCGCGGGGCGGGCGGGTGGTCCTCGGGGTAGGGGGTGGTGCGGCCCGTGCCGGAGAAGACGTAGTCGGTGGAGAGGTGGACCAGCCGGGCGCCGTGCGCGGCGCAGGCGCGGGCCAGGAGGCGGGGTCCGTCGCCGTTGACGCGCAGGGCCGTGGCCTCGTTCGACTCCGCGTCGTCCACGGCCGCGTAGGCGGCGCAGTTGACGACGATCTCCGGCCGGTACCGGGTGAACGCCCGCTCCACGGAGGCGGGTTCGGTGATGTCCAGGGCGCCGTGGTCCAGCCCGGTGACGTCGGCGCCGCGTCCGCGCAGTTCGCCGACGACGTCGTGGCCGAGCATGCCGCCCGCGCCGGTGATCAGCCACCTCATCCGTGTTCCTCGCCCGCCCGCCGCTTCAGCGGCTCCCACCAACTCCGGTTCTCCCGGTACCACTCGACGGTCGCGGCGAGCCCGGTGCGGAAGTCGTGCCGGGGCCGGTAGCCGAGTTCGGTGCGGGCCTTGCTCCAGTCGACGGAGTACCGCAGATCGTGCCCCTTGCGGTCCTCCACCCGTGTCACCCGCTCCCAGTCCGCCCCGCATGCCTCAAGGAGCAGTCCGGTGAGGTCCTTGTTGCTCAGTTCGGTGCCGCCGCCGATGTTGTAGATCTCGCCGGGACGGCCCTTGGCGCGGACGAGTTCGACGGCCTGGCAGTGGTCGTCGACGTGCAGCCAGTCACGGACGTTGAGGCCTTCGCCGTAGAGCGGGACCCGGAGCCCGTCAAGGAGGTTGGTGACGAACAGCGGGATGACCTTCTCGGGAAACTGGCGCGGACCGTAGTTGTTGGAGCAGCGGGTCACGCGCACGTCCAGGCCGTGGGTGCGGTGGTAGGCGAGGGCGAGCAGGTCGGAGGAGGCCTTGGAGGCGGAGTACGGCGAACTGGGCCGCAGCAGGTACTCCTCCGAGGAGGAGCCGGTGTCGACCGAGCCGTAAACCTCGTCGGTGGAGATGTGCACGAAGGTCGACACCCCGCCCCGCAGGGCGCCCTCCAGCAGGGTCTGGGTGCCCACGACATTGGTCAGCACGAAGTCGGACGCCCCGGTGATCGAGCGGTCCACATGGGACTCGGCGGCGAAGTGCACCACCTGGTCGGCCTGGCCGGTGAGCTTGCCGACGAGTTCGGCGTCCCGGATGTCGCCCTGCACGAACTCCAGCCGCGGATGGTCCAGGGGGAGGTTGTCGAGGCTGCCGGCGTAGGTCAGCTTGTCCAGCACGGTGATTTTCGGCGCGTCGGGCGCGTCGGAGGAGAGCAGCATGCGGACGTAGGCCGAGCCGATGAACCCGGCGGCACCGGTGACGAGGAGGTTCATGGATGGATCTGCACCTTGCTGTGGTCGCCGAGGACGAATCGATGGGCGCTGGGCACATGGTGGGCGGGGGTGACCTCGGCATGCCTGCCGATCAGGGAGGACTCGATGCGCCCGACGCCGGCGATGGAGGAGTCCCGCAGCACGATGGAGAACTCCAGCTCGCTGTCGGTGATACGGCAGTTCTCCGCGATGGAGGTGAAGGGGCCGACGTAGGAGTTGTCCACGACCGTCCCGGAGCCGATGACGGCGGGCCCGACGATGCGGGAGTTGACCACCCGGGCGCCCTCCTCGACGACCACCCGTCCGACGGTCTCGGACACCTCGTCGACCTCTCCGTCGATCCGGCGGTCGAGGCCCTCCAGGACGGTCCGGTTGACCTCCAGCATGTCGTCGACGTTGCCGGTGTCCTTCCAGTAGCCCTCGATGACGGTGCACCGGACGTCGGCGCGGGCGTCGATGAGGTGCTGGATGGCGTGGGTGATCTCCAACTCGCCGCGCCAGGACGGCTCGATGGCGCGCACCGCCGGGTGGATGGCGGGCGTGAAGAGGTAGACGCCGACCAGAGCGAGGTCGCTCTTGGGGTGCTCGGGCTTCTCCTCCAGGCCCACGACCTGTCCCGCGCCGTCGAGTTCGGCGACGCCGAAGGCGCGTGGGTCGGGGACGTGGGTGAGGAGGATCTGGGCGTCGGGGCGCTGGGAGCGGAACTCCTCGACGAGGGCGCGGATGCCGCCGACGATGAAGTTGTCGCCGAGGTACATCACGAAGTCGTCCTCGCCCAGCCAGTCGCGGGCGATGAGCACCGCGTGGGCCAGGCCCAGCGGGCGTTCCTGGGGGATGTAGGTGATCTGGAGGCCGAACTTGGAGCCGTCGCCCACCGCGTCCTGGATCTCCGCGGCGGTGTCGCCGACGATGACGCCGACCTCGGTGATGCCCGCTTCGGCGATGGATTCCAGCCCGTAGAACAGCACAGCCTTGTTCGCGACCGGGACCAGCTGTTTGGCCGATGTGTGCGTGATCGGCCGCAGCCGGGTGCCGGCCCCGCCGGACAGCACGAGAGCCTTCATCTGCTTCACCATAGCGTCGTTTTGGCGTAACCGACTGGTCAGGTGTTGGGGCGGGCCACGCTGATGTCGCCCAGCGCCGACTCCGGGTCGCGCTCCATCGCCAGGTCGCCCAGGGAGACGATGCCCACGGGACGACCGTGGTCGACGACCGGAACCCGCCGTACGGCGTGCTCGCGCATCAGCCGTACCGCCTGGTCCAGTTCGTCGTCGGGCCCCACGGTGACCAGGTCGCCGCTGCACGCCCCGGCGACGGTCGTCTCCTCGGGGTCGCCGCCCTCGCAGACGGACCTGACCACCAGGTCACGGTCGGTGACCAGGCCGTGCAGCCGGTCGTCGTCCACCACCAGGACCGCTCCGAGGTCCCGGTCGCGCATGATGCGGGCCACCGCCGCCACGGAGGCCTGGGGGCCCACGGTGGCCGGGGCGCCGGTCATGATGTCGCGGACGTGCTGAGTCATGACGTACTCCTTCGTCGCGGGGTCGACGCGGCCCGGGTACCCCCGGCTCGGCGGCTCAGCGCCCTCCGGCTCAGTCGCGCAACTGGATCTCGCTCCAGACCTGCTTGCCGCCGCTGACCGGGAGCGTCCCCCAGGCCGTCGACATGGCCTCGACCAGGAGGATGCCGCGGCCTCCGGTGGCCTCCCAGCCGATGCTCCTGGGCTTCACCGGGCTGCGGGGCGAGGTGTCGGCGACCGCGACCCGCAGCCGGCTGTTGATCAGCGTGAGGTCGAGGCGGACCGGGCCCTCGGTGTGGACGAGGGCGTTGGTGACGAGCTCCGACACGACCAGCAGGACGGCGTCCGTCTGCTCGGCAAGGCCCCAGGAGCGCATGGCGCGCCGGGTGAAGCGGCGGGCGTGGCCGACCGCCTCCGGCACCCGCCACACGGTCCAGCTCTCCCGCCGCGGCCGCAGCTCCATGCCGTCGTAGCGCATGAGCAGCAGGGCGACGTCGTCGCTGCGCTGGGCGTTGCCGAGCAGGGCGTCGGCGACCAGGCCGAGGTGGGCTGGGTCGGAGCCGGCCAGCCCGCGGGCGAAGCGGTCCATCCCCTCGTCGATGTCGGCCTCGACGGACTCCACCAGGCCGTCGGTGGTCAGGGCGATCAGGGTGCCGCGCTGGAGCCGCAGCGGGCTCATCGGGAACTCGGCCTGGGTCATGACGCCGAGCGGGGGACCCCCCTCGGCCTCGGCGATGTCCGTTGCGCCGTTCGGGTGACGCAGCACCGGCGGCAGATGACCGGCGCGCACGCACCAGGCGGTGCCCTCCTCCAGGTCGACGTCGACATAGGCGCAGGTGGCGAAGAGATCGGTCTCCAGCTCCATGAGCAGCCGGTTGGCGTGGGAGACGACCACGTCCGGCGGGTGGCCCTCGGCTGCGTAGGCGCGCAGAGCGGTGCGCATCTGACCCATCAGGGTGGCGGCGGCCGCGCTGTGGCCCTGGACGTCACCGATGACGAGGGCGACGTGGTTGTCGGGCAGCGGGATCACGTCGTACCAGTCGCCGCCGAGTTCCAGACCCGCGGTGCTCGGCAGATAGCGGGCGACGGCCTCCGCGCCGGGCAGCCTGGGCAGTCGGCGGGGCAGCAGCTGGCGCTGGAGCATGCCGACGAGCTCGTGCTCGGCGTCGAAGGCGTGGGCGCGCATCAGGGCCTGCCCGGCGAGTCCGGCGGAGGCGGTGAGCAGGGCGCGTTCGTCAGGGCCGAAATGGTGCGGGGTGTCCCAGCCGATCAGGCAGGCGCCGGCCATCCGGCCCGCGGCGGGCAGCGGCAGGACGGCCAGGCCGCCCGGACCGACCTCGGCGAGGGCGGGTTCCAGCGGGGTGCCCGCCGGCCAGATCTGGGCGCGGCCCTCCCGCAGCGCGCCGGCGAGGGTCGGCATGGCGCGCACCGGCGCGTCCGGCCACTCGGTGCGCCACTCCAGGCGCCACAGCTCGGGCCAGGACTCCGGTTCGGGCGGGTCGAGGACGGTGACGACGAGACGGTCGTTCTCCAATTCGGCGAGCGCGATGCGGTCGGCGCGCAAGGGGGTGCGCAGCGCCGCGACCACGGCCTGGCTGACGTCACGGACGGTGCCGGCGGTGGCCAGGGAGGCGGCCAGGCGCTGCACGCGGGCCACGTCGGTCACGTCCGAGCGCAGCTTGGAGGCGTCGGCGACGGTGCCCTCGAGCCGGGCCGGCTGCCCTTCGCCGCCGGGCAGCAGCCGGCCGCGCAGCCTGAGCCATTTGGGCGGTCCCGTGGGCTGGAGCACCCGGAACTCCAGCTCGCGGTCGCCGATGGACATGTGGTCGGCCTCGACGACCGACATCAGCGAGGGCAGGTCCTCCGGCACCGTGAGACCGAGCAGGGTCTCCACCTTGCCGTCGAACCCCTCCGGCGCCATTCCGAACAGGTCGAGGATGTCGGCGCCCACGTCGACGCGGCCGGTGTCCATGGCGAGGCTGAAGGCGTTGGCGGGCAGCTCGCCGCCCTCGGCCCACTCGACGGGCGCGGGGTAGGCGACGGCACGGGCGATCAGGTCCAGGCAGTCGCGGTCCTCGGTGTCGAAGCCGTCGGGGTGTTCGCTGACGGCCACCAGACAGCCGGCGCCGTCCTCGCCGGGCGCGGGCAGGACCGCCAGGTGGTAGTCACCGGCCGCGGCCCGCCGGGACTGGGCGCGGTCGGCGAGTTCCTTGGGGCCGAGCCAGCCGGGCCGCCCGGCGCGGTGGGCGTCGGCCACCGGGGATCCGCCGGTGACCGCGTAGCTGTCCCGCAGCCCGTACTGGGTGCGCGGCGCCCCGGCCCATTCGACCAGGCACAGCAGCTCGCCGTCCTCGGTCAGCGTGTACACCGCGGCGAGGGAGGCGTGGGCGAAGACGAGAGCCTGTTCGAGGATGCGGCGCAGCCGGACGAGCGCGTCGGACCCGCCGGTGACCGTCGTGAGGGCATCTTCGGCACGCTGCCTTCTCGATCTGCGTCCCGCAGCGCCCTCGCCACCCACGTTGGCCATTACAGCGCTTATGAGACACCTGCGCAGCCCCTGTGACCGCCGTTCGACGCGGTCTTGAGCGAGAAGGGGCTCGAAAGCCACCCGAACAAGACTTAACGCATGCGTTCCGCACGGTGAGGTCGTGACACCCGTGACTGTCCAGGTCCATGGGCCCGCTGGAAGGCTCAGTGCCGGTTCCAGGGAAGGGGAGGCATGGACAAGCGGTACGAGGTGTACGCGCTCGCCGACCGGCACTTCTACGAGACGCCGGACCGGCTCTCGACGTCGGGCGGGGAGGCGGCACCCCTGTTCGAGGCGGCACGCCGGGCCGTGCCCGACGGGTGGGAGACCGCCCGCATCGGGGACTGGCTGACCTGGACGCCGCTCGACGCGGACGGCGCGCCGGCGACCGGACCGGCCCAGGGCTGGAAGATCCACGTGTCCGCCACCCGGACGAACGCGGAGCGGATCGCCGCGCTGGTGTGGGACTACTGCGTCGCCGCACGCATCCCGTTCAAGTTCCTGCCGGGCCCGCACCTGCTCCACTTGCGCAACGCCAAGTACGCCGGACGGGACGGCAGCGGCAAGTTCGTCACCGTCTACCCGGCCGACGAGGAGCAGCTGCACCGGGTGCTCAGCGAGCTGGGCGACCTGCTGAAGGGCTTCGAGGGGCCGTACATCCTCACGGACCTGCGCTGGCACGAAGGACCGCTCTACGTCCGCTACGGCGCCTTCGCGCGCTCCTTCGTCGTCGACGAACGGGGCTCGCTGGTGCCGGCGGTGCGCGACGGCGAGGGCCGGCTGGTCCCGGACCGGCGGGCTCCGTCATTCCAGGTTCCCGAATGGGTGAAGCTGCCCGAGTTCCTGGAGCCGCATCTGGCGGCCCGCAACACCACGACGGTCGGCGAGCTGCCGTACCGCATCGAGAAGGCGCTGCACTTCTCCAACGGCGGCGGGGTGTACTCGGGCACGGACAGCCGGGACGGGCGCCGGGTGGTCCTGAAGGAGGGGCGGCCGTACGCCGGGCTCGCCGCCGACGGGGCGGACGCGATCGCCCGTCTGGAGCGGGAGAAGGACGCGCTGGAGCGGCTGTCGGGCACCGGTGTGGTGCCCGAGGTGCGGGACTGGTTCACCCTGGGCGACCACCGGTTCCTCGTCATGGACTTCCTGGAGGGGCGCCCGCTCAACTCCTTCTTCGCCGAACGGCATCCCCTGCTCACCCGGGACCCCGATCCCGCGGCCGTCGCCGACTACACGGCGTGGGCGGTACGGGTCCACGGGATGGTCGAGCGGGCGGTGGCGGCGGTGCACGAGCGCGGGATCGTCTTCAACGACCTGCACGTCTTCAACATCATGGTCGCGCCCGACGAGGAGTCGGTGTCGCTGCTCGACTTCGAGGCCGCGGCGCCCGCGTCGGAGAAGGGCCGTCAAGTCGTCGCCCACCCGGGCTTCTTCGCGCCGCCGGACCGCACCGGCGTCGACGTCGACCGCTACGCGCTGGCCTGTCTGCGGCTGTCCCTGTTCCTGCCCGTCACCTCGCTCTTCGTGGTCGACCGGGCCAAGGCGGCCCATCTGGCCGAGGTGATCGCCGATCAGTTCCCGGATGTACCGCGGGAGTTCCTCGACGAGGCGGTCCGGGAGATCACCCGCGACGTGGTGCCGGGCGCGGCCTCCCCACCGGTTTCCGCCCCGACGCGCCAGGCCTCCGCGCCGCCCGGCGCCCTCGCGACGCCCAGCTCCTTCGTGGCTCCGGGAGACTGGCCCTTCAGCCGCGACTCCATGGTCAAGGCGATCCTCGCCTCCGCGACCCCGGAGCGCGACGACCGGCTCTTCCCCGGGGACGTGGCCCAGTTCTCCGACGGCGGCGGACTCGGCCTCGCTTACGGCGCGGCCGGCGTCCTGTACGCGCTGGACGCGGTCGGCGCCGAGCGCCACGAGGAGGGCGAACGCTGGCTCCTCGCCCGCACGGCCCCGCCCCCGGCCGGGACGCCGCTCGGGCTGTACGACGGTCTCGCCGGCGTCGCCTACGTCCTGGACCGGCTCGGCCACCGGCAGCACGCCCTGGACCTCGTCCACGGGATCCTCGCCGAGCGCTGGCAGAACCTCTCCTCCGACCTGTACGGCGGGCTGGCCGGACTGGGGCTGGTCCTCGGCGAGCTGGCCCGCACGACCGGCGAGGGGGAACTCGCCGAGCGGGCCGCCGAGGCCGCCGACATCCTCGTGGGACGGCTCGCGGAACCGCCCGCCGAGCGGCGGCGGCGCCGGGTCGGCCTGCGGCGCGGCGCGAGCGGACCGGCGCTGTTCCTGCTGCGGCAGTACGAACACACCGGTGATTCCCGGTTGCTGACGGCGGCCGGAGTGGCCCTGCGGCAGGACCTGGAGTGCTGCGCGACCCGCGAGGGCGGTGCGCTGGAGGTCGACGACGGCTGGCGGACCCTGCCCTACCTGGGCGACGGCAGCGCGGGGATCGGGATGGTCCTCGACGACTACGTCGCTCATGTCCCGGACTCCGCGGCGGAATTGGACGCCGCCCGCACCGGTGTGCTGGCCGCCGCGACCTGCCGGTTCTACGCCATGCCGGGCCTGTTCCAGGGGCGCGCCGGGATGATCCTCCACCTGGCCCGCACGAGCGCGCCGGGCGCCGAACCCCGGCGGCTGGCGGAGCAGATCGCCGGGCTCGGCTGGTTCTCGATGTCCTACCAGGGCCAACTGGCCTTCCCCGGGCACCAGATGATGCGGCTGTCGATGGACCTGAGCACCGGCACGGCCGGCTGCCTGCTCGCTCTCGGCGCTGCCCTGGACGCCCCGAAGACGGCACACCTGCCGTTCCTGCCGCCGCTCAGGCGGCCCACCGAACGCGGCTCCGCGAGCTGACGGAGTCGTGACACCCCATCCCGTCCCCACGGACACGAAATGACAAGGAGACCGTCATGGCCCTGCTCGACCTGCAGACGATGGAGTCCGAGGAGCACACCGAGACGACCGCCAACAGCACCGTGAGCCTGCTGTCCTGCGTCAGCACCACGAGCGTTCTGCTCTGTCTCTGACGCGCACCGCACGCTGAGGGCTCCGGGCGGCCGCTTCCCACGCGGGAGGGCCGCCCGGGGTTCTGCGTCCACCGAACGGTAAGAGGCGAGGCCGTATGACGCATCGCGCACAGAGCGAGCCGACAGCCGCGGACCGGGGCGGGGCCCGCGCCGAGCGGGCAGCGGCCGCGGCACCCGAGAAACACCCGACGACTCCCGCCGGAGGCGACCGCGCGCTCCCCGGACCGTTCGGCCCCGCCCCCGCCCGTGCCCTGACCCTCTGCCTGGTCAGCACGGCCGCGATCGGTGGCGGGCTGCTGCTGCCGGCCGCCCTGGGGCGCACGCTCGACCTGCTGCTCGCCGGGGCTCCGGCCACCCGCTGGATCCTGTACTGCACCGGGATCGTGGTCCTCCTCGCCCTCCTCGACGCCTGCCAGACCGTTCTCAGCGGCACGCTCGACGCCGGCACCACCGCCTGGCTGCGGCGCAGGCTGACCGGGCACGTCCTGGCCGTCGGTCCCCGGGCCGCGGAGCGGTTCGGCCCCGGAGACCTGGTGGCCCGGCTGGTCGGCAACGCGGCGCAGGCCGGAACCGCGCCCGGCGCCCGCGCCGCGCTGTTCGCCGCCCTCGCCGGACCGGTCGGCGGGATCGTGGCGCTGGCCCTGATCGACCCCTGGCTCGCGGCGGTGTTCCTCGCCGGGGCCCCGGTGCTGGCCCTGCTGCTGCGCACGCTGGGCCGTAACACCACGGAATGCGCGTCCCGGTACCAGCGGGTGCAGGGGCGTATCGCGGCCGCGCTCGCGGAGGCCGTCGGCGGCAGCCGGACCATCGCGGCGGCCGGGGTGGCGGAACGGGAGACGGCGCGGATCCTGCGGCCACTGCCCGAGCTGTCCCGGGCCGGGCACCGCATGTGGCAGGTGCAGGGACGGGCCGCCGGGCAGGCCGTGGCGGTGGCGCCGCTGCTCCAGCTCGGGGTGGTCGCCGTCGCCGGTGTGCTGCTGGCCCGGGGACGGCTCACGGTGGGAGAGGTACTGGCCGCCTCCCGGTACGCGGTCCTCGCGACCGGGGTCGGCCTGCTGGTCGGTCATCTCGCGGGCCTGGCCAGGGCCCGGGCGGCCACCGGACGGCTCGACGAGGTGCTGGCCGAGCCCGCACCCGCCCACGGCGGGCACCGGCTGCCGCCGGGACCGGGCCGTCTCGAACTGCGCGGCGTGACGGCGTTGCGCTCGGGGCGGACCGTGCTCGACGGGATCGACCTCGTCGTGCCCGGGGGGACGACGCTGGCGGTGGTCGGCCGTTCCGGCACGGGCAAGTCGCTGCTCGCCGCGGTCGCGGGACGGCTCGCCGAACCGGAGGCCGGGGAGGTGCGGCTGGACGGAACGCCGTTGCGTGAGCTGACCCGTGACGAACTGCGCCGGTCCGTCGGATACGCCTTCGAACGGCCCGCCCTGCTCGGAGACACGGTCGAGGACACCATCGCCCTGGGCGTGGCCGCGCCCTCCCCCGACGTCGTCCGCACGGCGGCCGTGACGGCCAGCGCGGACGAGTTCGTACGCCGCCTGCCCGACGGCTACGCCACCGCCGTCGCCGACGCCCCCTTCTCCGGCGGGGAGTGCCAACGGCTGGGCCTGGCCAGGGCGTTCGCCCACGGCGGCCGGCTGCTGATCCTCGACGACGCCCTCTCCAGCCTCGACACCGTGACCGAGGCCCGCATCACGGCGGCACTGGTGAACGGCGGCCCGGGCAGCACCCGCCTGCTGGTGGCCCACCGCGCGGCGACGGCGGCCCGCGCGGACACGGTCGCCTGGCTGGACGGAGGCCGCATACGGGCGGTGGGCCCGCACGAGGAGCTGTGGCGGGACCCGGAGTACCGGGCGGTCTTCGGGGGCGAGGAGGCGGCGGCATGAACGAGGGAGAGCCGGGACACGGGCTGCGGAGCGACGTGGCGGTCTCGCGGCTCGGGGTGCGGTTTCTGCGGGACCGGTGGCGGGTGCTGCTGCGGCTGGCCGGCTGGTCCGTGCTGGAGACCGGGCATACCTTCCTCACCGGGTACGCGCCGGCCCGTGCCCTGGACGACGGGTTCCTGGCCGGACGGACGCAGACCGGGCTCGCCTGGCTCGGGGTGGCCGCGCTCGGGGTGGTCGTCGGCGCGTACGGCACCGCCCGGGTGTACGCGGCGGTGGCGGCGCTCGTGGAACCGCTGCGGGACCGGCTCGTCGCCCGGGTCGTGTCGCGCGGGGTGCGCCAGGGGGACAGCGGGGCGCTGTCCGGGCTCACCCAACAGGTGGAGATCGCCCGGGACACGTTCGCCGGACTGGTGATGGTGTCGCGATCCTTCCTCTTCACCTCCGTCGGCGCGCTCGCCGGACTCCTCTCCCTCGATCCGCTTCTCCTGCTGGTCGTCGGCCCGCCGCTGATCGTCGGGATCGGCCTGTTCGCGGCGAGCCTGCGCCCCCTGGCGCGCCGGCAGGAGACCTTCCTCGGCACGGACGAGGCCCTGGCCGCCGACCTCGGTGCCGTCTGTCCCGGGCTGCGGGACATCACCGCCGCCGGGGCGGAGCACCAGGTCGCCGCCGGGACGGGCGGCCGGATCGAGGCCGAGCTGCGGGCGGCGCGCTCCCTCGCCCGCTGGGGCGTACTGCGTGTGGCCTCCCTCGCGGTCGGCGGTCAGCTGCCGATCGTACTGCTGCTCGTCGCCGCGCCCTGGCTCCTCACCCACGGCGTCACCGCCGGCGCCCTGGTCGGCGCGCTCGCCTACGTCACCCAGTCCCTGCTCCCGGCCCTCCAGAACCTCGTCCACGGCCTGGGCACCAGCGGTGCACGGCTGGCGGTGGTACTACGGCGGCTGGTGCGGGAGGACTCCGCGGGGGCAGGGGCGCGCGAGGAGCCCTCGCCCACGGCACTCCGCCCCCGCCTGGACAGCGGCCCCGGCGCGGGCACGTCCACCGGCCCGGGCGAGCGGCCCGGCCGCTCCCCCGCCCACGCCCCCGCCCTCTCCCTCTCCGCCGTCACCTTCGCCTACGGCCCCCACAGCGCCCCCGTCATCGACGAGCTGGACCTCGACCTCCGGGCCGGCGCCCACCTGGCCGTCGTAGGACCGAGCGGTATCGGGAAGTCCACGCTCACCGCGCTGGTGGCCGGGCTGCTGGAACCCCGGCACGGGACGATCAGGGTCGCCGGACGGCCCGTGACCGGGCCGGAACGCACCGCGCTACGGGTGCTCATCCCGCAGGAGGCGTACGTCGTCACCGGTACCCTCGCCGAGAACCTGGGCCTGCTGCGCACGGACCCCGTGCCCGAGGAGGAGCTGCTCGCCGCCGCCGACGCGGTCGGGCTCACCTCGCTGCTGGAGGCGCTCGGCGGGCCCGAGGGGCAGGTGGATCCCGCGGCCCTGTCGGCGGGGGAACGGCAACTGGTCGCGCTGACCCGGGCGTATCTCTCGCCCGCTCCCCTGGCACTGCTGGACGAGGCGACCTGTCACCTGGACGCGGTGGCGGAGGAACGGGCCGAGCGGGCCTTCGCGGCCCGCCCCGGCGGCACCCTGGTGGTCGTCGCGCACCGCATCAGCTCGGCCCGCCGGGCCGATCGGGTGCTCGTGCTGGACGGCCGACGAGCGGCCTACGGCACCCACGACGAGTTGGTGCGCCGCTCGGCGCCGTACCGGGAGCTGGTCGGCGGCTGGACGGGCGTATCCGCGAAGCGGTCAGACCCAGCCCTCGCCCTGCGAGATGCGGATCGCCTCGATGCGGTTGCGGGCCCCGGTCTTGCGGGTGATGGCCGCCATGTAGTTGCGCACGGTCCCGTGGGACAGGTGCAGGCTCCCGGCGATCTCCGCGACCGAGGCGCCCTCGGCGGCGAGTGACAGCACGCTCAGCTCCCGCCTGGTCAGCGGCATCTGCGCCGCCTTGAGGAAGCCGAAGCCGAGCGAGTCATTGACGAAACGTTCTCCCTGGGCGACGCGCCGAATGCCGCGCACCAGGTTCTCCGGCGTGCCCTCTTTGTCCACATAGCCGAGCGCCCCGACCTCGGCCGCCCGCTTGAGCAGGCCGGGCCGGTTCGCAGCGGCCAGCACCAGCAGCCGGGGCGGCTCGGGGTCGGGGCCGCGCGCGCACAGCTCGCCGAGCGGCGGGATGCCGTAGGCGTCCGAGCACTCCAGGTCGGCCGCGCAGACGTCCGGCCGCATGGACCGCACCCGCGCGGGCGCGCTGCTCCACGGGCTGTCGAAAACGGTGAGGTCGGGTTCCCGGCACAGCCATTCCGCCAGGACCGACCTCACTAAGCACGAGTCGTGCACCAACAGCACCCGGATCACTGCCGCCCCTTCAGTCCGCTGACGCCGGTTTCTCGGTGGTTGAGCGCGGGTCCCATTGTTAGCGCCCATCACTCCCCCCGGGCGCGCGGAGATCCGGCCACGCGGGTGCGCGGGGGCGCACACCCGGCGCCCGTACTCCCCGGCGCGCATCGAATGTGGGGGCATGGGCCGGGGACAAGGGGGTAAGCGGGCGCCACTCGTCGTCGCCCAGGGCGTGCACGCCGGTCGCCGGGCATCGGGCATCAGGCATCGGTCACGGTGCGCGCGAAGCCGCTTCGCCGGCTCGGGGACCGCTTCGCGGCGCCTGGCATGCCTTCAGCGTGCCGAGGGACCTTCGCTCGTGCCCGGCATGGCTTCACCGTGCGGAGGGCCCCTGCGCCGCGCCAGGCCCCTTGACCGTGCCCAGCGATCCCTTCCCACCGTGCCCAGCAACCCCCTCGCCCTGCCCAGCGCGCCCTTCCCACCGTGCCCAGCAACCCCCTCGCCCT
>NZ_JBSFOK010000041.1:32156-83854 GCF_053587635.1 Streptomyces sp. NPDC003635
CCCTGCCCAGCGCTCCCTTCCCACCGTGCCCAGCAACCCCCTCGCCCTGCCCAGCGCTCCCTTCCCACCGTGCCCAGCAATCCCCTCGCCCTGCCCAGCGCTCCCTTCCCACCGTGCCCAGCAATCCCCTCGCCCTGCCCCAGAACCTTGCACCCTGCCCAGCACCCCTACCGCCGTGCCCAGCGCCCCCTGCGCCATACCTAGGGACCCCTTCGCCGTGCGGTGAGGGCCGACTAGGAGGAGATTTGATGCCTGGGACTCGTCGCCCGGCCGTGCGAGGAGGTGGTCGGTGTGTCCGACGGGCAACCGTCTTCTCAGGCGCCGGCCTCCGCCAGGACGCGGGTCGGGCGCCCGCTGCTGTCGCTCGCCCTGGCCTCGATGATGGACGAGGTCCACGCCCACTCCGGGGCGGTCTACCTGCTGGGCCCTGACGAGCGGGTGCTGGAGATGGCGGTGATGGCGGGGCTGCCCCGGGCCTTCGCGGCGCCGTGGGAGCGGGTGGGGGTCAGCGCGCCCATCCCGGTGGCCGACGCGGTGCGCGAACGACGGCTGGTGTGGGTCGGCGGCGAGGAGGAGATGGCCCGCATGTACCCGCGGATCTCCGTCGTGCTGCCCTACCCCTTCGCGCTGGCGGCGCTGCCGGTGGCGACCGCTTCCACCGCGTACGGCGCGGTCTTCGTGACCTGGCCCGGCTCCCATCCTCCCGAGCTGTCCGAACGGGAGCGCACCCATCTGACCGCCGCCTGCGACCGGCTCGCCGCCCGGCTGGCGCGCGCCCTGGAGGACAGCGTCCCGCTGCTGCCCGAGCCGGATCTGGTCGGTTCGGCGGCCCTCGCCGGCGCGGCCGGTTCGCTCGGCACCGTGGAGTCGGCGCGGATGGTGGCCCGGCTGCCGTACGGGCTGTGCTCGCTCGATCTGCACGGCCGGATCTGCTTCGCCAATCCGGCGGCGGCCGAACTGATCGGCGTCTCGGTGAGCAAGCTGCTCGGCACCCAGTTGTGGGCGTCGGTGCCGTGGCTCAACGACCCCGTCTACGAGGACCGTTACCGCGCCGCGCTGTTCAGCCAGCAGACCACGTCCTTCGTGGCGCTGCGTCCGCCGGGCGACTGGCTCTCGTTCCGGCTGTACCCGAGCACCACGGGGCTGAGCCTCCGGGTCACCCGGGCCCGGGCGGTGGCGGAGATGAGTCGGGGGCACCGGCCGGCCGCCGACGCGCCCTCACGGCTGGTCACGATCTCGCAGGTGCTGAACCTGGCGGGGGCGCTCACCGAGGCGGTGGGCGTGCAGGACGTGGTGCAGCTGGTCGCGGACGAGATCGCGCCCGCCGTGGGCAGCCAGGCGCTGGTCATGCTCGGGTCCCGGGCGGGCCGCCTGCATGTGCTGGGCCACCACGGCTATCCGGACCCGCACGTCGTGGAGCGGTTCGACGGGCTGCCGCTCACCGAGCGGACCCCGGGCACGCATGCCCTGACCACGGGCGTACCGGCGTTCTTCGAGGACCGGCAGGAGCTGGACCGGCTGTATCCGCTGCGGCACGCCACTCCCGACGGCTTCGCGGCCTGGGCCTATCTGCCGTTGATCGCCTCCGGCCGGCCGGTCGGCACGGCCGTGCTCGCCTACGCGGAGCCACACCCCTTCCCCGCGGACGAGCGGGCGGTGCTGACGAGTCTGGGCGGGCTGATCGCGCAGGCGCTGGAGCGGGCGCTGCTCTACGACGCCAAGCACCAGCTGGCGCACGGGCTCCAGGCGGCCCTGCTGCCGCACTCGCTGCCGCCGCTGCCCGGCATCTCGGCGGCCGCCCGCTATCTGCCGGCCACTCAGGGCATGGACATCGGCGGCGACTTCTACGACCTGGTGCCCCTGCAGGGGCAGGCTGCGGCGGTGATCGGGGACGTGCAGGGCCACAATGTGACGGCGGCGGGGCTGATGGGCCAGATCCGTACGGCCGTACGCGCGTACACCGCCGTCGGGCAGCCGCCCGAGGAGGTCATGCGCAGCACCAACCGGCTGCTGATCGACCTGGGCGCCGATCTGTTCGCGAGCTGTCTGTATCTGCGGCTCGACCCGGAGCACGGGCGGGCCGTGATGGCCCGGGCGGGGCATCCGCCGCCGCTGCTGAAACGGCCGGACGGGCGGGTACGGGTGCTGGACCTGGCCGGAGGCCCGCTGCTGGGCATCGACGACTCGGCCACCTACCAGACGACGGAGGTGGACTTCGCCCCCGGTTCCGTCCTGCTCCTCTACACCGACGGTCTCATCGAATCCCCCGGCACCGACATCGAGGACGCCCTGGCCGACCTCAGCGTCGTCCTCACCGAGACGGGCGACCTCACCCTGGCCGACCTCGCGGACCACCTGGTCGAGGCCTGCGCCATGCCGAGAGGCCGCCTCGACGACGTGGCGGTACTGCTGCTCCGAGCGGAACGCTGAAGGAGGCCGACCGAGCGGGCGGGGCAAAGCCCCCGGCTGCCGCCCCGGGCGGAGGCAGAGCGGAGGGGCCGAGCCCGGTGTGGGACGGAGCGCCTGGCTCGGCTGCCCACGGCCGACGCCGGCCATCGAACGAAGGAGCGGCACGTGACCTGCCGCCCGGCCCGGTTGCCGAGGCGTCGAGACGGTACAAGTCGGCCGAGCCCTGCGGGCGTTCGGACCGCATGACCCGGTTGTCCCTGCGGGGCGAGCCGCGCGCGTCGGCGGTGATCAGCCGGTCCGGACCGCGCGGCGCGGACCGTCGCTCGCCCGGTGCGGTCAAGCGAGTGGCCGGCCCTCCCGCCGAAGGGCCGGCCACTCGGGACTGTGGGGCGGGTGCGTCAGTGCGACTCGTTCATGCCGGCCTCGGCACCCGCGCCGGCGTCCTCGCCGCCGACCTCCTGGCCCGCACCGGCCCCCTCACCGGCGCCGGCCTCTTCGCCCGCGCCGACGTCTTCACCGGCCCCGGCTTCCTCGCCCGCGCCGGCCCCTTCGCCGGCGCCCGCTTCTTCACCGGCGCCCGCTTCCTCGCCCGCGCCCGCTTCCTCGCCCGCGCCCGCTTCCTCGCCCGCGCCCGCTTCCTCGCCGGCGCCGCCAGCAGCGTCGCCCGCTCCGAGGGTCGCGCCGACCGCCTCCAGGGCCGTCGTGACCGGCTGGAAGAAGGTCTCGCCGCCGACCGTGCAGTCGCCGCTGCCGCCGGAGGTCAGGCCGATCGCGAGGCCGTCCTGCGTGAACAGCGAGCCGCCGCTGTCGCCGGGCTCGGCGCAGACGTCGGTCTGGATGAGCCCGGTGACCGTGCCCTCCGGGTAGTTGACGGTGGCGTCGAGGCCGAGGACCTGACCGTCGCTCAGCCCGGTCGTACTGCCCATCCGGAAGACCTGGAGGCCGACCTCGGCCTCGGCGGCCTGGCTGATCTGCACGGTCTGCCCGCCACCGACGTTGACCTCGCTCGGCGCCTCAGTCGCCGGGTCGTCGTACTTGACCAGCGCGAAGTCGCCCGCGCCCGGGAAGGTCGCGGTCTCCGCGTCGACCGTGGCGATCGGCGCGCCGCCCTCCGCGTCCGACCACTCGGCCGCCGCGACCCCGCAGTGACCGGCCGTCAGGAAGGCCGGGCTGCCGTCGCCGGCGGTGACGTTGAAGCCCGCCGAGCAGCGCGCCCCGCCCGCGAAGATGGCGTCGCCGCCGGAGAGGAAGGTCTTGAAGGTGCCCTGGGACTTCTTGATGGTCGCCATGCCGGAGCCGAGGCTCTGCACCGTCGACTCCAGCTGGTCCCACTTGGCGCCGGTGACCGTGGAGTCCGCGGTGACCAGGATCTTGTTCGTGCGCGGGTCGACGGCCCAGGCGGTACCCGGGATCGTCGCCTCGGACTTCAGGGTCTGCGCGCCGGCGTCGAGTTCGTCGAGGCTGTTCTCGACCTCGCGGACCTTCGCGCCCGCCTTCTTCGCCTGCACGATGACGTTGTTGTTGTCACCGGGGATGACGTTGACCACCAGCTGCTGGCTGTCGGCGTCGTAGTACGAACCGGCGAAGGCGTCGCCGAGCAGTCCGGCGAGCTGTGAGGCCAGGTCCGAGGCGTCCGCCGCCTTCAGGGTCCTCGGCGCCGCGGCGTCGTCCGAGGCGCCGTCCTGGGACGCGTTCGCGTTGGGCAGCAGGATCGCGGCCGCTCCGAGCGCGGCCACACCGCCCACCGCTATCGCGGCCTTGCGCTTCGGCATTCGCTTGTGACTCAACCTTCTCGACCTCCTGGGGACGGGGACCGTGCCGCCTTGCGTGGGGCGGCTGTTCGGGGCGCCTGGATGGCCACTGGTACGCACGGGTCACGCGGGGCGTTCAATTCCGTTTCCCCGCGCCCCACTCGGACCACCGATTCGGCCAAGGCCCGCGTCCCCGTCACGATCGCCGGGAACAATCCCCCATATGACGATGACCACCGCTGAAGCCGACAAGATCCTCGCCGACAACTTCGCCCCCTGGGTGCTGGAACTGGGCCTCACCGTGGAGGGGTTGGACGAGCGACGCGCGATGCTGCGTCTGCCCTGGTCGGACCGGCTCGCCCGGGAGGGCGGGGCGCTGTCGGGCCAGGCCCTGATGGCCGCGGCCGACACCGCGACGGTCATCGCCGTGTCGGCGGCGCGCGGTGCCTACGGGCCGATGACGACCGTCCAGCAGTCGACCTCGTTCCAGCGCGCGGTGGCCGGCTCGGATGTCCTGATCGAGGCGGTGGTCACCAAACTGGGCCGCCGGATGGCGTTCGCCGACATCACGATGACCGACGGCGGCACGGGCGAGATCGCGGCCCACGCGAGCACGGTCTACGCGATTCTGGGCTGAGCGGAGACAGCCGTCCGCGCCGACACGGAGGGCACTTGTCTCATCGCGTTCCGTGTCGTTCGCGGAGCGGAATCCTGGCTTCAGCGAATCTGCACATCGAATGCCCAACCAAGTCACCGGGGACCCCACTCCCCCACAACCCGCTACCCCCGGTTACACCATTGGGGCGGGAGTGCCGGATTCGACTCCCGCCCCGCAAGAGCGCGCCCGAGGCGATGCCGTGACGCATGTGAAGAACTCGCCGACAAGCCGTGCGCGCACCCTCACGGATGACCGCTTCGGAGACTCAAGTGCCCTGGTGAGGACAGAGTTTGATTGGAAGCCCGCACCCGCCGCGTGCTTTGATCCATCGCACCGCGGGGGCCGTGGACGGCACCCGGAAACGGGCGCCGGGCGCCTGCGGTTCGCGGCCGTCATCTGTCCCCAGAGGGGGCCGCTCCCCCCTTGTGAGATATCCATACGAAGGGAAGTTCCATCATGAACTCCACCCCCCAGGTTGAGACCGTCGAGATCTCGGACGCCGACCTCGACAACGTCTCCGGCGGCCTTTCCGTGAACGCCCTCGGCACCGTCACCGGCCTGGTGGACGGCATCGCCCCGGTTTCCGGCCTGGTCGACACGGTCGTCGGCACGGTCGAGGGTGCCACCGGCCTGAACACCGCCCCGGTCACGAACCTGGTCGCCGGTCTCTGATCGCACCTTTTGTGACGTCGAGTCCCGGAGCCGCCCCCCGGCTCCGGGCTCTTCGCGTGCCATAAGGAAGTCCCTTGCAGTTCCGCCAACAGGCCCTCGCCAAGCTCCAGTCGCCGGAGGAGCTCGACCTTCCGGTGCGTTTCGCCCGCCCCCAGGGCTGGCTCGCGCTGTCCGTGACGGTCGTCGTCATGGCGGCGGCCTCGATGTGGGCGGTGACCGGGTCGGTGACCTCCACGGTCAGCGCGCCGGCGATCCTGACCCACGGGCAGGGCAGTTACGTCCTGCAGAGCCCGGTCGCGGGCCAGGTCACCGAGGTCCTCGCCGAGCAGGGCGAGCGGCTGCCGGCCGGCTCCCCCGTCCTGAAGGTCCGTACGGCCGAGGGCGAGACCGTCGTGCGCACGGTGGCCGCCGGCCGGGTCACCGCGCTCGCCGCCACCATCGGGCAGATCATCTCGACCGGCGCGAACGTGGCCGCCGTGGAGAAGGTGGCGCACGCCAAGGACCCGCTGTACGCGACGGTGTACGTGCCCGCCGAGAACGCGGCCTCCATCCCCGACGACGCCGTCGTCGACCTCACCGTCCAGTCGGTGCCCACCCAGGAGTACGGCGTGCTGCGCGGCCATGTGACATCGGTGGACCGCTCCGCCCAGTCCGCGCAGTCCATCACCTCCTTCCTCGGCGACAGCCAGCTCGGCGAGCAGTTCACGAAGGACGGCAGGCCGGTGGCCGTAGTGGTGCGGCTCGACAAGGCGGCGACCAAGAGCGGCTACCGGTGGTCCTCCGCCGACGGCCCGCCCTTCTCCCTGACCTCCATGACCCTGGCCGACGCCTCGGTGCGGCTCGCCGACCAGCGTCCCGTCGATTGGCTGCTGCCGTGAGCACCGCCCAGGACACCCGGGGCCGGCGTCGCGCCGCCCCGCCCAAGCGCCCCGTGCCCAAGGGCCGGGCGAAGACCGTCCGCACGCCCACCGTGCTCCAGATGGAGGCCGTCGAGTGCGGCGCCGCATCCCTGGCCATGGTCCTCGGGCACTACGGCAAGCACGTCCCGCTGGAGGAACTGCGCATCGCCTGCGGCGTCTCCCGCGACGGCTCGCGCGCCAGCAACCTGCTCAAGGCCGCCCGCGGTTACGGCCTGACGGCCAAGGGCATGCAGATGGACACGGCCGCCCTCGCCGAGGTGAAGGCCCCGGCCGTGCTCTTCTGGGAGTTCAACCACTACGTCGTCTACGACGGAATGGGCCGCCGCTTCGGCCGCCGCGGCGTCTACGTCAACGACCCCGGCAAGGGCCGCCGTTTCGTGTCGATGGAGGACTTCGACGGCAGCTTCACCGGTGTCGTGCTGGTGATGGAGCCCGGCGAGGGCTTCAGCAGGGGCGGCCGCAAGCCGGGGATCCTCGGCGCCATGCCGGCCCGGCTGCGCGGCACCGCGGGCACCATGCCCGCCGCGGTCCTGGCGAGCCTGCTGCTGGTGGTGGTCGGTGCGGCCGTGCCCGCCCTCAGCCGCACCTACATCGACATGTTCCTGATCGGCGGCCAGACCTCGCTGCTCGGCGTACTGTTCGCGTCGATGGCCGCCGCCGTGCTCCTCACGGTTGTCCTGACCTGGCTGCAGCAGGCGAACCTGCTGCGCGGCCGGATCATCTCCTCCACCCTCTCCAGCGCCCGCTTCCTGCGTCATCTGCTGCGGCTTCCGGTGACCTTCTTCTCCCAGCGCAGCCCCGCCGACCTGGTCCAGCGCCTGCAGTCCAACGACGCGGTCGCCGAGACCCTGGCCCGCGACCTCGCGGCGGCGGGCGTGGACGCGGTGGTCGTCGTCCTCTACGCGCTTCTCCTCTACACCTACGACCCGCAGCTCACCTTCGTCGGCATCGGGGTCGCCCTGTTGAACATCGCGGCGATGCGGGTGGTGATCCGCCTGCGCGCCACCCGTACGGCGAAGCTGCGCGCGGACAGCGCCCGGCTGACCAACACCGCCTACACCGGCCTGCAGCTGATCGAGACGATGAAGGCGACCGGCGGCGAGGACGGCTACTTCCGCAAGTGGGCGGGCCAGCACGCCACCACCCTGGAGGAGCAGCAGCGCCTCGGGGTGCCGAGCGCCTGGCTGGGCGTGGTCGCGCCGACGCTCGCGACGCTGAACAGCGCGCTGATCCTGTGGATCGGCGGCCTGCGCGCGGTCGAGGGCCACATATCCGTCGGCCTGCTCGTCGCCTTCCAGGCCCTGGTCACCCGCTTCACCGCGCCACTGACCCGCCTGAACGGCGTCGCGGGCCGCATCCAGGACTTCGCGGCCGACGTGGCCCGCCTCAAGGACGTGGAGAACTTCCAGGCGGACCCGCTCTACGACCGCCCCGGCGGCGCCGACTCCACGCGCCGGCTCCAGGGGCACGTGGAGCTGCAGAACATCAGCTTCGGCTACAACCCGCTCGACCAGCCCCTGCTGACAGGCTTCGACCTGACCGTCGGCCCCGGCCGGCAGGTCGCCCTGGTCGGCGGCTCGGGCAGCGGCAAGTCCACGGTCTCCCGGATGATCTCGGGCCTGTACACGCCCTGGGAGGGCGTGATCCGCATCGACGGGCAGCGTCTGGAGGACATCCCGCGCGGCGCACTCGCCGCCTCCGTCTCCTTCGTGGACCAGGAGGTCTTCCTCTTCGAGGGCACCGTCCGCGACAACGTGGCCCTGTGGGACCCCTCCATCCCCGACGACGCGGTGATCGAGGCACTGCGGGACGCGGCCCTGTACGACGTGGTGACGCGCCGCCCCGGCGAAATCCACAGCCGGGTCGAGCAGGACGGCCGCAACTTCTCCGGCGGGCAGCGTCAACGCCTGGAGATCGCGCGGGCGTTGGTGCGCCGTCCGAGCATCCTCGTCCTGGACGAGGTGACGAGCGCGCTGGACGCGGAGACGGAACTCGTGGTGATGGACAACCTGCGCAAGCGCGGCTGCGCCTGTGTGGTGATCGCGCACCGGCTGAGCACCGTGCGCGACAGCGACGAGATCGTCGTACTGGAGCACGGCACGATCGTGGAGCGTGGCCGGCACGAGGAGCTCGTGGCGCGCGGCGGCGCGTACGCGGCGCTGGTCAGGGAGCGGTGAGATGACCTCCGTACACGAGGGTGACCTCGTTCTGGACGCGCTCGGCCAGATGGGCACGCGCATCGACTGCGCCGGGTTCAACCGCCTCGATCTCGAAGGCCCGCAGGTGCTGTGGCTGGTGGCGTCCGGCGCGGTGGACCTGTTCGCGGTGGACGCCCGACAGCAGGGCCACTGGCACCACCTGGGCCGGCTCGAGGCGGGCTCGCTGCTGCTCGGTCCGGTCGCGGGCCCGCAGCACACGCTGGTCGCCCGCCCGCTCAGGGACTGCGTGGTGCACCGCGTCGGGCTGCGCGAGCTGTACCAGCCCGCCCCCACCCAGACCTGGTCCTACGACGAGTACGGCAATCCGCGGTACGTCCCGCCGACGACGAGCCCGCTGGAGTACGCCCTCGCCCTCGGCGTCGGCCGCAGCCTGTCCATCCTCTTCCAGGCGCCGATGGCCGGCGAGCGGGCCGCCGCCATCACCGACGACGACGTGTTCTGGATGCAGGTGCCGCCCGGCAGCGTCCAGTACGGCTCCCTCTACGGCCAGGAAGCCGCCGCCGACCTGCTGATGGACCCGGCGGTCTGGCAGAGCATGGTCGACCAGCAGTACCGCCTGCTGACCACCCTGGACCGCTGGATCGAGCAGCTTGAGCGCACCCACGAGACGCGCACCGCGGCGGGCATCAGGGCCGGTGAGGCGGTCCGCGCGCAGGCCGACCGGACGCTGCTGGCGTCGATCGGCAAACGGCCGGGGCAGCGCACGACGGCCGCGGACGCGGACGCCGGCTACGCGGCCTGCAAACTGGTCGCCGAGGCGGCCGGGATCGCGCTCGCCGAGCCCGCGCGGAGCGGCACCGAGAGCGAACGGCTCGACCCGGTCGAGCGGGTGGCCCTCGCCTCCCGCGTCCGTACCCGGGCCGTGCGTCTCGACGGCACCTGGTGGCGGGACAACGTCGGCCCGCTGGTCGGCCACCGGGCCCTGTCCGGAGCGCCGGTCGCGCTGCTGTGGCGGCGCGGCGGCTATGTCGCCGTCCATCCGGCGACAGGCCGGGAGACCCCGATCGAGAAGGCCAACGCGGAGGAGTTCGAGCCGCGCGCGGTGATGTTCTACCGCCCGCTGCCCGACCGTGCGCCGAGCCCGCTGAGGCTGCTCCGTTTCAGCATGCGCGGCACCGGCGGGGACCTGACGAACCTGCTGATCAGCGGGCTGGTGACGGTGGTGATCGGGGCGCTGGTGCCGATCGCGACGGGCAAGGTGCTCGGTGAGTTCGTGCCCAGGGCGCAGACCGGTCTGATCGTGCAGGTGTGTCTGGCGGTCATGGTCAGCGGCGTGGTGGCGGCGGCCTTCATGCTGCTGCAGAACCTGACCATCCTGCGCCTGGAGGGCCGCATCGAGGCGACCCTCCAACCGGCCGTCTGGGACCGGCTGTTGCGCCTGCCGACGAAGTTCTTCACCGAGCGCTCCACGGGTGAACTGGCGAGCGCGGCCATGGGCATCAGCGCGATCCGCAGGCTGCTGGCGGGAGTCGGCCCGACGGTCGCCCAGTCGGTCACGGTCGGCGCGATGAACCTGGGCCTGCTGCTGTGGTTCAGCGTCCCGATGGCACTGGCGGCGATCGGCGTGCTGGTGGTGATCGCGGCGGTGTTCCTGGGGCTCGGACTCTGGCAGGTGCGCTGGCAGCGGCGGCTCGTGGTGCTCGGCAACAAGCTGAACAACCAGGCCTTCCAGACCCTGCGCGGACTGCCCAAGCTGCGGGTGGCGGCGGCCGAGAACTACGCGTACGCCGCCTGGGCCGCGCAGTTCGCGCGCAGCCGGGAACTCCAGCAGAGGGTCGGCCGGATCAAGAACCTCACCGCCGTGCTGGGCGCGGTGTATCTGCCGCTGTGCACGCTGCTGATGTTCATGCTGCTGGCGGGTCCGGCGCGCGGGTCGATGTCGGCGGCGGAGTTCCTCACCTTCAACACCTCGGTGACGATGCTGCTGACCTCCGTCACCCAGCTCACCGGCGCCGCCGTCTCCGCGGTGGCCGCGCTGCCGCTGTTCGAGGAGATCAAGCCGGTGCTGGACGCGACCCCGGAGGTCCGCACGACGAGCACCCGACCGGGCCCCCTGACCGGGGCGGTCGAGGCCCGCCGCCTGTCCTTCCGCTACTCCGACGACGGCCCGCTGGTCCTCGACGACGTGTCCTTCTCCGTCCGTCCGGGCGAGTTCGTGGCGATCGTGGGTCCGAGCGGCTGCGGCAAGTCCACCCTCCTGCGCCTGCTGATCGGCTTCGACAAGCCGGTGTCGGGCAGTGTGCTGTACGACGGCCAGGACCTGGCGGCGCTTGACCAGTCGGCGGTACGCCGTCAGTGCGGTGTCGTCCTGCAGCACGCGCAGCCGTTCACCGGCTCCATCCTGGACGTCATCTGCGGCACCGAGCCGTACACCCCGGAGGAGGCGATGGCCGCGGCGGAGATGGCGGGGCTCGCCGAGGACATCAAGCGGATGCCGATGGGCCTGCACACGCTCGTCTCGGGCAGCGGCGCGATCTCCGGCGGCCAGCGCCAGCGCCTGATGATCGCCCAGGCCCTGATCCGCCGCCCGAGGATCCTCTTCTTCGACGAGGCGACGAGCGCGCTGGACAACGAGACCCAGCGAACGGTCATCGAGAGCACCAGGTCCCTCAACGCGACACGCATCGTGATCGCGCACCGCCTGTCGACCGTCCTGGACGCCGACCGGGTGATCGTCATGGAGGACGGCAAGGTGGCCCAGGAGGGGACCCCGGGGCAATTGCTGGCGGACACGGGCGGGCGGTTGCACGAACTGGTGCGACGTCAGTTGGCGTAGAGATCGGTCTGGTTCTCGGCTACAGCGCCGATGATGACGGGGGTGTCCGAGAACTCGGCGTCGCTGCTCCTGATCGGCAGGAGGTCGGCGAGGATGCAGGAGATGTTTCCTGGACCGCCGCCGCGCAGAGCGAGTTCCACGAGGGCCCGCACGGTCTCATGGGGAGACTGGTAACTCGCGAGGCACTCTTCGATGGTCGCTCCCGACACCACATCACTCAGCCCGTCGGTGCACAGCAAGTACCGGTCGCCTGCCCGTGCTTCGCGCAGGGACAGATCCGGATCGGCTTCCTCGGTCGTGCCCAGGATCCGGGTGTGGTCCTGGGTGAGCTGTGTCAGCGCCCCGTCCCGGAGAAGATAGGCGCGTGAGTCACCGAAGTGGACGAGCCCGAGTCGCGGTCCGGCCCACACCATCGCCGTGAGCGTGGTCTTCATGCCGCGAAGTTCCGGGTCCTCCTCGGCCATCGTCGCCAACTGCCGTTGCGCCCTCCGGACTGCGGCATGCAGTGGGGTGAGCAGGTCGGACGAGTCAACTATGTCGTCGTCCAGTTCGACGAGGGACGCGATCACCTCCGAACTGGCCACGTCGCCCGCCGGCCCCGACCCCAGTCCGTCCGCCAACGCCAGCAGGCGGGGGCCCGCGTAGCCGGAGTCCTCGTTCTTCACCGGGATCATGCCCTTGTGCGATCCGGCCGCGAAGCGCATCCACAGGTTCCCCGAGACCGTCTCAGGGTCGGCCCGCGGTGACCCTGCCACTGCCGGTTCGGAGCGCGTAGCCCGCCCCCGCAGGCCGTAAAGTGCCCGCCACAGCTCACCGGCGCTGTCGTACCGCTCGGCGCGATCGGCGGCCAACGCCTTGTGGACGACGGCGTCGACCTCGTACGACGTCGGCGGCACGGCATCCGCGAGCAGGGCCCACAGCAGACGGCCCGCCTCCAGCAGGTCGTCGTGGCCCTCGGGCGCGTCTCCGAGGTCGACGACCTTGACGTGGTTCTCGGGGGTGAACACGACGCTCTCCGGATCGAGCCGCCACCCGAAGACGCCCCGTCCATGGGCGTGTTCGAGGACTCCGAGTAGTTCGGCGACGACGGCGACGACCCATTCGGGATGGTTCTGCCGCCGCCTGACGTAGCTGCCCAGCGTCTCTCCGGCAACGGACTCGGTGACCAGGTAGGGGCAGGGAACGTGGTCACGGCGAGTGGTGCCGATGTCGTGGAGCACGGCCACGAAGGGGTGCCGGAGACCAGCTCGCGCCTTGGCCCGTCGGCGGAATCCGGCCGCGAGGCCCGCGTCGGCCGCGGCCTCGGGACGCATCATCTTGATCAGCACTGGCCGGTCGAGCTCCAGGTCCCGGGCCTCGTGTGTCTCGGTCGCGGCGTCGGCTTCGAACACCGGGCCGAGCTCGTACCGCTCCGCCAGCAGTCGGCCCGCGGGCATCGGCGCGTACGCCCTGTTGCGGAAGATCGGCAGCTGCCCCGCTGAGTTGCGTACCCGTTTCTGCGGCAGCGGGAAGGACCGTGCCCGGCAGGCGTCGGCCAGCTGCTGGAACACCGTGTCCAGGGGCAGCAGTTCGGGGCCTCCCGGAATGCCACGGGTCAGCAGGTCGATGAGCTCGCCGGTGAACGCGGTGTGGCGGGCGCCAGGCGGGGCGACCGCCTGGGCGGACTCCTCGGCGGACGCGATGAGGTATGTGCCCTCGATCACGGCGCCGTTGGCCACCGCGGACTGGGCGTCCGCCATCATGCCCAGTGCCCGGCCGCTGTAGCAGCAGTCCAGGATCACGATCCGCCGTTCCACGCGCAGCCCCAGCAGCTCCTGGCTCAGCCAGTAGTACGGCATGGAGGTGTCGGGCCGTCCGACGAGGGAACCAGGCAGGCCCAGCCAGAGGTCGCCCCGGTTGGGGTCGATCAGGCCGTGGCCCGCGTAGTAGACGACCAGGGTGTCCAGGCTGCGGTCGGCCGTCTCACGCAGGGGCGCGAAGGCCGCGGTGGCGCTGTCCGGCTCCAGCACCACACGGCAGTGCTCCTCGGACAGCCCCCACACCGCCGGGTCCCGGAGCTGGACCGCGAGGTCCCTGACGTTGCCCCGGACACCCGGCAGGGGTGCCAGGTGCTCGTAGTCGCTCACGCCGATCAGCACGGCGGCGGACCTCTCGCGCGCGGCCTCGGTGTTCATGGGCCCGTTTACCGGTCGAGCGCCGCCAGGAGCCTGGCGGCGGTCTCAGGGTCCTGACCCGACAATGTGACCTTGATGCCGTCCCGCTCGAAGGTGACCTCCGGCGGCGCCGGGCGCGTGGCGCGCCAGGCGGCCCAGGCCAGGGCGAGGTTGCCGAGCTGGAATCCGCTGTCCAGCACGAGTTGGACGACGTCGAGGGCGCCTCCCATGCGACCGGGAAGGGGCTGCTCGGCCAGCACCTCCACGCGCGCATGGCGCCGCACGTACGAGTCGTCCCGCAGCCACAGATACAGCGACCGCAGTTCCGCTTCGTCCGCCGTGCTGGTGATGGCGATATCCATGGCTCCTGGTCCCCCGTTCAACACGCATGTGCTGACACATTGGCACAACGCCAGGCAAACACGCAGGGGTTCCGCCTCACAGACCACCGCCTCGCGCCGTTACTCCCCTCCACCCCGCCCGATGATCGCACCGCCGGTGTTGCCGCGCATCAGAGGTGATCACGGTGAGGGCGTCCGCCAGGTCCTCGGCGGCCCCCAGCGAAACGTTGCCGTTTCGCTGAAACTGTTCTAGCCTCGATGTGTACGAAACCGTTTCGTTCAGGATGTGGCTCGTCCGAACGACGTTCCCTGGAGTGGTTTCCCCATGCCCGACAAGACCCTGACCGACAGCGCGCCCGTGCGCGCCGCCGAGGCGCCGCCGGCCGCCTCCGCCAAGCGCTGGTGGATCCTCGCGATCGTCGCCGTCGCGCAGCTCATGGTGGTGCTGGACGCCACCATCGTGAACATCGCCCTGCCCTCGGCCCAGGCCGACCTCGGCTTCTCCGACGGCAACCGGCAGTGGATCGTCACCGCCTACGCGCTGGCCTTCGCCTCCCTGCTGCTGCTCGGCGGCCGGATAGCGGACCTCTTCGGCCGCAAGCCCGCCTTCCTGATCGGCGTCATCGGCTTCGCCGGGGCCTCCGCGCTCGGCGGCGCCGCCACCAGCTTCGAGATGCTGGTCACCGCCCGCGCGCTGCAGGGCGTCTTCGGCGCGCTGCTCGCACCGGCCGCCCTCTCCCTGCTCAACACCACGTTCACCGACGCCCGGGAACGGGCCAGGGCCTTCAGCGTGTACGGCGCCATCGCCGGCGCCGGCGGCGCGGTGGGCCTGCTCCTCGGCGGGGTGCTGACCGACGCCCTGGACTGGCGCTGGACCCTGTACGTCAACGTGCCGATCGCCGTGATCGCCCTCGTCGGCGGCTGGATGCTGCTGTCCAACCACCGGGACGCCGCGAACTCCAAGCTCGACGTGCCAGGCACGATCCTGGTCGCCGCCGGACTGTTCTCCCTGGTCTACGGCTTCTCCAACGCCGAGACCCACGACTGGGGCTCCCCGCTGACCTGGGGCTTCCTGCTCGCGGGCGGAGCGCTGCTGGCCGCGTTCGCCTGGTGGCAGACCCGGGCCGCGCACCCGCTGCTGCCGCTGCGGATCCTGCTCGACCGCAGCAGGGGCGCCTCGTTCCTCGCCGTACTGATCTCCGGCGCGGGCATGTTCGGTGTGTTCCTCTTCCTCACCTACTACCTCCAGCTCAATCTCGGTTTCAGCCCGACCAAGACCGGTGTGGCGTTCCTGCCGATGGTCGCCGCCCTGATGGTGGCGGCTCAGCTCGGGACCACGGCGCTGCTGCCGCGGATCGGCCCGAAGGCCCTCATTCCGCTGGGCTTCGGCATCGCCACGGCCGGCATGGCCTGGCTGACCGGCATCGGCATCGGCTCGTCGTACCTGAGCCATGTGCTGCCGCAGCTGATCGTGATCGGGTTCGGCCTCGGCCTGGTGATGCCGACGACGATGCAGCTGGCCACCGCCGGGGTGGCGGCCGAGGACGCCGGAGTCGCCTCCGCGACGATCAACGCCATGCAGCAGGTGGGCGGTTCGATCGGTACGGCACTGCTGAGCACGCTCGCCGCGAGCGCGGCGACGGACTACCTGGCCGGCCACGACGCCACCAGCAAGGTGGTCCAGGCCCAGGCGACGATCGAGAGCTACACCACCGCCTTCTGGTGGTCGGCCGGTCTGTTCGCGGCCGGAGCGGTGATTTCCTTCCTGCTCTTCCGCCGCGGTGTGCCGGAGCAGGACGCCAACGCCGCTCCCGTCGTGCACATGTGACCGGATCCGGTCACCCCGAGCCGCAGAAAGGCCGCCGTCCGCAGGGAGACGGCGGCCTTTCGTTCGATCGGCCGGAAATCGGGGTACTCACGGCGCCATGCGAATCAGCGTGGTGGATGTGGGCTCGAACACGGTGAGGCTGGTGGTGGCGGACGCCAAGGACGGCGTACCGCTGCCGGTGCACACCGCCAAATGGCGGCTACGGCTGTCCGAGTACGTCAGACCGGGGGACGCGATTCCGGAAAAGGCCGTCGAACAGCTGGTGGGCGCGGTCGCCGAGGCGAGCCGTACCGCGCGCCGCTGGCGCGCGGCCGAACCCCTCTCCTTCGCCACGGCCGTGGTGCGGGCCGCCCCGAACCGGTGCGAGGTCCTGAGCACGGTCCGGGCGCGCACGGGCGTGGACCTGTGCACCCTGCCGGGCGAGCTGGAGGCCGAGTTGACGTTTCTCGGGGCGCGACGGTGGATGGGCTGGCGGTCGGGGCCGCTCGCACTGGTGGACATCGGCGGCGGCTCGCTGGAGGTGGCCTTCGGCCGGGGCCGACTGCCGGACTTCGCGGCCTCGTTGCCGCTCGGCGCGGCCCGGCTGACCCATGAGTTCTTCGACGGTGACGATCCGCCGTCGGCCCAGCAGGTACGGGCGCTGCGCCGCAAGGTGCGCCATCAACTGCGGGACGTGGCGGCCAGGATCCGCTGGGAGGGTCCGCGCACGGCGGTGGCCACCTCGCGGACCTTCCAGCAGCTCGGCCGGCTGTGCGGGGCGGCGCCCGGACGCGACGGCCCGTTCACGGAACGCCTCATGCACCGCCGCGACCTGCGCGGCGCCATCGAGCGGCTGGCCACGCTGCCCGCCGCCGAACGCGCCCGGCTGCCCGGCATCTCCGCGCCCCGCGCCGCGCAGAGCCTGGCCGGAGCGGTGGTCGGGCACACGGTGATGAAGCTGACCGGCCTGCGCACGGTCACCGTCTGCCCCTGGGCGATCCGCGAGGGAGTCCTGCTGCGGCACATCGAGGACGGTGCCTCCTGGTGGAGCAGCGTCGCCCGCGTCGAGGGCGAGCCGCCGCCCGGCCCGGTGCCGCTGCGCGTCGCGGGAGGGTCGGACGTCGCGGGCGTGACGAGCTGAGGGCCGAGCGAACGACGAGGAAGGAAGACTCATGAACGACGAACGCAAGGCCTCACGTCAGGAGCCCGAGACAGCTCGGGAGGAGGTCCTGAAGGAAGTGGCGGACGCGGAGCAGCGGACCCGCGACTCCGCCGAGCGGCGCCGCCGCAGGGGTGAGGCCGCCGACGCCATCACCCCCAACACCCGGGCCCAGGAGGAGTCCGAGGGCGACTGAGGACTCTGGCGCGCGCTACGACGGCGGCGGTCCCACCGGCCGCTCCGCGAGGGCGCGCGCCACGCCGTACAGATTCGCGGCCATGGCCCGGCCGGTGCTGTGGGACCACTCACGGCCCCGTTCCTCGTCGAGGTAGTCGGGGCCGGCTCCCGGTCCCAGATGCCAGTAGGTCCAGGCCTGACCGGGGATCGTGTAGCCGAGGTCGGCCAGCGCGCCCGAGATCTCGCTGATCACGTGGTGCGCGCCGTCCTCGTTGCCGGTGACGACCACCCCGGCGACCCGGTTGTAGGCGACGGGCCTGCCCTCGTCGTCGGTCTCGGACAGCAGCGCGTCCATCCGCTCCAGCACTCGCTGGGCCACCGACGACGGCCGACCCAGCCAGGTGGGCGAGGCGACGACGAGGATCCCGGCGTCCATCAGCCTGGCGTGGACCCCGGGCCAGTCGTCGCCCTCGCGCACCGCCTCGGTGGTGACGCCGGGCTCGATGGTGAGGTCGACGGCGCGCACGACGTCGACCGCCACGCCTTCCTTCGTCAGCCCCTCGACCACGACCTGCGCGAGGGCCTCGGTGTTCGACGGTTCCGGGGACCGCTTCAGGGTGCAGTTGATCACTAGTGCCTTCATGCCGCTCCGGAGTACCCCGCTGGGCCGACTCCACGCGAACGGGTGGCCCCGCGCCGTCCGGGTACCCGGCGCGCATGAACCACGATCAGCGGGCCCCCCGCCTGCCGACCACCCGAGGCCCCCTCTCCGAGGCTGTCGTCCGATACCTGCGCGACGCGGGACCCCTACCGGGCGACGGCGACCTGGCGGGCGCCGACCCCTACGGCGACGATCTCCAGCTGGCCCTGTACCTCTGCTACGAACTGCACTACCGGGGCTTCGCCGGAGTGCCCGCCGACCGGGAGTGGGACCCTGACCTGCTGCGCACCCGCGCGGCGCTGGAACACCGCTTCCTGTCCGCCCTGCACACGGACGCCCCCGCGCACGACAGCGTGGAGGACGCGCTGGCGGACCTTCTCGTCGAGCCGGTCGAAGGCACGGGATTGAGCCATTTCCTCAGCGCCGAGGGCGAGTTGTGGCAGCTGCGCGAGTACGCGGCACTGCGCTCCCTGTACCACCTGAAGGAGGCCGACCCGCACGCCTGGGTGCTGCCCCGGCTGTGGGGCCGCGCGAAGTCGGGGATGGCGGCGGTGGAGTTCGACGAGTACGGCGGCGGCCGCCCCGAGCGGGTTCACGCCCGCCTGTTCGCCGACCTGATGACGGACCTCGGTCTGGATCCGGCGTACGGTCACTACCTGGACGCGGCCGGCGCGGAGACGCTGGCCACCGTCAACCTCATGTCGCTGTTCGGGCTGCACCGGCGGCTCCGGGGCGCCCTCGTCGGCCACTTCGCGTCCGTGGAGATCACCTCCTCCCCCGGTTCGCGGCGGATGGCGGAGGCGATGCGCCGCACCGGGGCGGGACCCGCCGCCGAGCACTTCTACGACGAGCACGTCGAGGCGGACGCGGTGCACGAGCAGGTCGTACGGCACGACGTGATCGGCGGTCTGCTCGACGAGGAGCCGCATCTGGCGCCGGACGTGGCCTTCGGCATCGACGCCACCGGCCATCTGGACGACCGGCTCGCGGAGCGGCTGCTCGGCGACTGGCGCGCGGGCCGGTCGTCCCTGCGCGTGCCACTCGGATCACAACAGATTCCTGAAATACCCCTTATCTCCTGATCGCCCGGGTACCCGGTCGCCGTGAACTTTCTGGTGCTACCGGGCGTCTACGCCCCACAAGAGGACACCGAACTGCTGGCCGACGCCCTCGCGGACGAACCGCTGCCGGCCGCCGCGGAGGTGCTCGACGTCGGCGCCGGCTCCGGCGCCCTGGCGCTCCGGGCGGCATGCCGCGACACGCGCGTGACCGCCGTGGACGTGTCATGGCGGGCGGTGCTGACCATGAGGCTGAACGCCTGGCTCACCGGTCTCCCGTTGCGGGTGAGGCACGGCAACCTCTTCGCACCCGTGCGGGGACGGTCGTACGACCTCATCCTCGCCAATCCGCCCTACGTGCCGACGCCTGCCGCGGACGCCGAGCCGCGCGGAGCCGCCCGGTCCTGGGACGCCGGGCACGACGGGCGTCTCGTCGTGGACCGCATCTGCCGGGAGGCGCCCGCGCTGCTGCGGCCCGGCGGGGTCCTGCTGATGGTGCACTCGGCGCTCAGCGGTCCCGGCCTGACCGTGGAGCGGCTGCGTGCGGCCGGACTGAAGGCGGCCGTGTCCCAGCGGCGCCGGATCCCCTTCGGTCCGGTGCTGCGTACACGCGAACAGTGGCTGCGGGACGAGGGACTGCTGTCCGCGGCCGAGGAACGGGAAGAGCTGGTGGTCGTCCGTGCCGAACGCCCCGTCTGAACCGCCCCGCCGGATCAAGGTCCAGCGCCAAGGCCCGCTGCTCGTGGAGGGGCCCGTCGAAATCGAGCTGGAGGACGGCACCGTCGTCAGCTCCGACCGCTTCCAGGTGGCCCTGTGCACCTGCCGCCGCAGCCGGCGCTATCCGTGGTGCGACACCAGTCACCGGAAGAGGTCCTGACGCCCGCGATGAGTTCCGGGGCCCGGCGGAGTCCAAGAGTGCAGCAGTCGGCCGTACGGCGGCCCGCTCGTCCTGCGTGACGGACGGGCCGGTGCCAGGCTGACCTGACACGGACCTCCGAAGGGAAAGCTCATGATCACCACCGACTCGGTCCCCGGCGTCCCCTGCTGGCTCGACCTCGGTGCCCCCGACGTACCGGCGGCCGCGGCCTTCTACGGCGCCGTGCTCGGCTGGGAGTACGAGGCCATGGAGGGCGGCGGCGAGGACATGGAAGGCGGGATGTTCCGCAGGGACGGCAAGATCGTCGCAGGGCTCGGCAAGCTCACCGAGCAGGGGGCGCGCTCGGCCTGGATGATCTACTACAACGTCGCCGACGCGGACGCCACCGCCCAGGCGGTCGAGAAGGCGGGCGGCTCCGTGCGGGTGGCCCCCATGGACCTCGACGAGTGGGGCCGCATGGCCCAGTTCAGCGACCCGCTGGGCGGCCAGTTCGCCGTCTGGCAGCCCGGCACGAACAGCGGCGTGGAGCTGGTGGACAAGCCGGGCTCGCTGTCGTGGACCGAGCTGTACACGACCGACACCGAGGGCGCGAAGAAGTTCTACGGCGATGTCTTCGGCTGGTGGTACAGCGACATGGAACTGCCGGGCGGCAGTGGCGCGTACGCCCTGATCACCCCGGCGGACCAGCCCGAGGAGCGGATGCAGGGCGGCATCATGGGCCTGTCCGCGGAGGACCTCGCGCTGACCGACGGCAAGCCGTACTGGCACCCCGTCTTCGACGTCGAGGACTGCGACGCCGCGATCGCCCGGGTCACCCAGAACGGCGGCAGCGTGCAGATGGGTCCCGAGGACGCCGAGGGCGTGGGCCGCCTGGCCGTCTGCGTGGACCCCTCGGGCGCGGACTTCGTGGTGCTCCAGCCGGCCCAGGACTGACAACGGCCGGTCCCCTGACGGGACCGGCCGTTCGACCAGCGGTACCGAGGTGCCGGCCGGGCGGCCCCACTCCGCCCGGCCGGCCCTCGTGACGAGATCACCGGCCCCGCGACAGGACTCGCACTCCCCAGTTGCGGGCCGCTGCACCGATGCACACGAGACCGTGCGATCCCGGTCCCTCAGAACGCGAAGACGCTCGCGCCGAGGGAGCTCTTCACGCATTCGTTGGAGAACGTCCGCTCGTAGGAGACCCGCTCGCCCCGCCAGACGCCGGCGACCGTGACGACGACGGGGTTGTACTCCCTGGTGCACAGCATGTCGTCGTCGCTCGCGAGCGCGTCGAAGTCCCCTTGGGCCGCGCGCAGTTCGGCGCAGGCCTGGCCGGCCGCCGGGTGCGTGCCGGAGGCCGAGGGGGCGCAGACGAGGGTGACGGCGCGCTCCGGGGCGGCGAGGGCCGCGCTCTCGCCGTGGGCCACGGTGAGCACGAGCGCCGAGGGGGCGTAGAGCGAGGCGGGCGCGTTGCCGGGGGCCGCGGGGGCGGCTCCGGCGAGGGGGCCGCAGACGGCCGCTGCCGTCAGGCCGAGGGTCGCTGCCCAGCGCGCGGTGTTCCGCATTGTGTGCATCCTTCCGCTCGAATCGGGGGTGTGCCGGAGTCCGCCCGATCGGGCCGGAACCGGCGACCGCCACTCTGCCGAGTCCGCCGCCGGAACACACATCGACCCCATGTGTTTCAGTAACATTGCGTGTTGAATCAGTGGCGTGAAGTAACGGAATTCGAACGTTCCAACCCCCTGGTGGGGCGATTCTTGATCGCCCGAAGCAGCCAAGTGGCCGGTTTTCCTGCGCTCCGCAATCGGCCTGAAACATTCCGATTCCGCTCTCGGCCGATCTCTCCGCGACCCCTTGTGTTCATGCTCGACTGGAGTAATCGTCATTACATGATTACGACAGAGCATCGAGAGCAGCTGCGCGGCTGGTTCGCCGGCCGCCTCCCCGACGATCTCTTCGAGCAACTGACCGAAGTCACGGTCGACCGCGAGGAGATCACGGTGATCGGCCGTATCCCCCCACCCCGGCTCACCGAGGACGCCTCGGACGCCGAGCGGAACGCCGCCGTGCAGGGCAGGGTCCAGGAGTTCCGGGAGCGCACCCGGGAGGCGCGGATGGCGGTGGCCCGCGAGGCCGAGCACCGGTTCGGGCGCAAGGTGTCCTGGGGCGTGCAGTGCGGCACCGAGCGCGCGCTGTTCACCCATGTCGCCGCGCCCGTGATGACCCGGCTGCGGCAGCCCGAGCGCCAGGTGCTCGACACCCTGATCGCCGGCGGGGTCGCCCGCAGCCGCAGCGAGGCCCTGGCCTGGTGCGTCCGCCTGGTCCAGCGCCACACCGACGACTGGCTCACCGAACTGCGCGACTCCCTGGAACACGTCCAGCGGGTGCGGGCACAGGGACCTGACGCCGAAGCCGGGCCGGGGGTGGAGGATTCACCCACCGGCGAGACGAACGCTGGATGAACCCCATCGCCTGGCACCGGTCTTGATCACGGCCGTGCGGTCGGCGGACCCTTGAGGGACGGCCTCCGCTCGCCGCGCACACCCCCGCGCCGGCGCTCGGCCGCCCCCTTCCCCGCCGCAGCGCCACCCCGCACTCCCGCTGCAGCCGCGCCGAGGAGGCGTTGAAGCTCCCATGGATCGTCACGCTGGTCGGTCGGGGTGGCTGAGCCGTACTGTGCCCCGGTGCGTTACTTGGCGGAGTCCTTCATCTTCGGGGCCTTGCGGCGGGGCCGTTCGGTTGAGCAGTTCCTCGGGCCGGTCGGCTCGCCGGAGCGCCCCGGTGTGAGGTATGCCGAGGTCCGGCCGGCGAGAACGTCGTACGAGGTCTACATCCACACCGTCGAAGATGTCGGGCACGAGTCCGTCGCCGGATGGGCATGCTTGGCCTGACCTGCGGACCGGCTCGTGGCGCCCTGACGGGGTGATCCACCTGATCGGAGCTGAGGCACCGGTGCCCTTCCGTCCGGACCGCGATGACATCCCCCCTGCGCTCGCGGCCGGGCCAGCAACCGACCCCCGAGCGACGCCTCGCACATCCTCACTGTCAGACCCCTCGGGTACGTTGCGGGCATGACGCGATTCGTACTGGTGGCCGGGGCGTGGCTCGGGGCGTGGGCGTGGGACGGGGTGGCGGCGGAACTGCGTGCCGTGGGGCACGACGTCCATGCCCTGAGCCTGGCCGGGCTCGCCGAGAGGACGGGCGAGCCCGCCGGGCAGCAGACCCACGTGCGGGACATCGTCGACTTCGTCGAGCGCCTGGATCTGCGCGATGTCGTCCTCGTCGGGCACAGCTACGCCGGTGTGCCGGTCGGGCAGGCGGCCGAGCGCATCGGTGACCGGCTGGCCCGGGCGGTGTTCGTCGACGCGATGGTCCCGGTCGACGGGGAGTCCGCCCTGTCCGGCTGGCCCAGCGACGAGGTGCGTCGGTCCATCGCCGAGCACGAGGGCCTCTGGCTGCCTCCCGCCCCCGAGGACTGCGCGGGGCAGGGGCTGACGGACGAGCAGATCGCCCGCTTCCTCGGCGGCGCGACCGCGCACCCGGGGGCGACGGTCACCGAACCGGCCGTACTCGCGCGTCCGGCCGGGGAACTGCCGGCGACCTACGTCAAGTGCCTGCTCGACGGGGAGGAGTTGATGGACTCGGTGGCCGAGGCGCTCAAGAGCGACCGGTGGGAGCTGGTGCGCATGGACACCGGACACTGGCCCATGTTCTCGCAGCCGCGCGAACTGGCCCGCGTCCTGCACGAGTCGGCGACCCGGACCTGACCCCTCCCCTCCTGCCTACCGGTCGGTATGGTCGGCGTACTTGCGCGTTCTCAGCGACGAGAGGCGGGACGTACGACATGGCCAAGCACTGGGCGGACTTCCAGTACGAGATCTATCTCAACGGGATGACGGGGGCCGTACCCCGGCTGCCCACCGATCTGACCCGGCTCGAGGAGCTCACCGAGCAGCGCCTCGGCCCGGGGCCGGTCGGCTATGTCGCCGGGAGCGCCGGGGACGGCGGCACCGCCCGCGCCAACCGGGCGGCTCTGAAGCGGCGCCGGATCGTGCCGCGCATGCTGTGCGACGTCCACGAGCGGGACCTGTCCGTCGAGGTGCTGGGCCGCGCCCTGCCCGCTCCGCTGGCACTGGCTCCGGTCGGCGTGCTGTCGATCATGCACCCGGACGCCGAGTCGGCCGCCGCCCGCGCCGCGGCCGTGCAGGGCGTGCCCTTCGTCCTGTCCTCCGCCTCCAGCACCCCCATGGAACAGGTCGCGGAAGCCATGGGGGACGCCGAGCGCTGGTTCCAGCTGTACTGGCCCAAGGATCCCGAAGTGGCCCGCAGCTTCCTCGGCCGGGCGAAGGCGGCCGGGTACACCGCCCTCGTGGTCACCCTGGACACTCCGCTGCTGGCGTGGCGGCCACGCGATCTGGACCAGGCCTATCTGCCGTTCCTGCACGGCGTGGGCACCGCCAACTACTTCACCGACCCGGCCTTCACAGCGGGCCTGGCCAAGCCGGTGCACGAGGATCCCAACGCCGCGGTCATGCACTTCGTGGGCATGTTCGCCGACCCCGCCAAGACCTGGCCGGACCTGGCGTTCCTGCGCGAGAACTGGGACGGCCCGATCGTCCTGAAGGGCATCCTGCATCCCGACGACGCGCGGGCGGCGGCCGACGCCGGGATGGACGGGGTCGTCGTCTCCAACCACGGCGGCCGGCAGGTGGCCGGTTCGATCGCGGCGGCCGACGCCCTGCCCGGGGTCGTGGCGGCGGTCGGCGACCGGCTGACCGTGCTCTTCGACAGCGGTGTCCGCACCGGCGACGACATCTTCAAGGCCCTGGCGCTCGGCGCGCGGGCGGTGCTCGTCGGACGGCCCTACGTCTACGGCCTCGGCCTCGACGGACAGGCGGGCGTGGAACACGTCATCCGCTGTCTGCTCGCCGAACTGGACCTCACCCTCGCCCTGTCGGGGCACGCCGGCCCGGCCGGCCTGAGCCCCGCCGACCTCGTCGAGGAGTCCGTATGAACGTGCTCGCCGTCATCGCCCCGCACGTGGGCGGCCGTGGCACCGGAGCCGGCCTCGCCACGCTCTTCCCCGCCGACGCGCACGTCACCGTCGTCGAGGCGGCGGACGAGGACCCGGCGGCGCTGCGCTCCGCCCGGGTGATCATCACCGGGCTCGCCCCGGTGACCGCCGAACACCTCGCCGCGGCACCGGAGCTGGAACTCGTGCAGTGCGCGAGCCACGGCTTCGACTACGTCGATCTCGCCGCCGCCCGCGAGCGGGGCGTGCGGGTGTGCAACATCGGATCCAGCGGCGCCGAGGCGCAGAACGTCGCCGAGCAGACCTTCGCCCTGATGCTCGCCCTCGCCAAGCAGTTGGTCCCCGCCCACACCGCGCTCGTCGAGGCCGACTGGGCCCTGCCCCGGCTGCAGCGCTCGCTCACCGAACTGTCCGGCAAGACCCTCGGCATCGTCGGCCTCGGTCAGATCGGCCGCGAGGTCGCCCGCCGCGCGGTGGCCTTCGACATGAACGTCGTCTACGCCGGACGCAACCGGGTCGCCGAGGAGACGGAGGCGAGCCTGGGCGGCGCCCGCCACCTCCCCCTCGACGACCTGCTGCGCACCGCGGACTACGTCTCCCTGCACACACCGCTCACCGACGCCACCCGGCACCTGCTCAGCGCCGACCGGCTGGCCCTGCTGAAGCCGACGGCGTTCGTGGTGAACACCGCCCGGGGCGCCCTGATCGACCAGGACGCCCTCGCGGACGCACTGGAGAAGGGCGCCCTGGCCGGGGCGGGCATCGACGTCTTCGACCCCGAACCGCCCACCCCGGCCCTGCGGTTGCTGCGCGCCCCGAACGTGGTCCTCTCCCCCCACGCCGGCGGAGTCACCCGCGAGACGCTGGTGCGCATCGCGCTGGCCGCCGTGGAGAACGTGACCGGCCATCTCTCGGGGCGGGAGGCGCGGGACGTGGTCAGCTAGGCCGCTCCGGCGGGGGCGCGGCGACCGAGAGCGAGCCCGGGTTCGCCGACGCCCCCGGATCGGCCGGCCAGCGCTGGGCGCCGGAGCCGTCGCGGACCTTGACTACGATGTCAGCGCCCGCGGCGCCGTTGGTCGAGGTGAGCGCCAGCTGCTCGTCCCAGCGGGGGAGCAACTCCCCCTGCACGGTGAGGTCGTACCGCACATCGTCGGCACGCTCGTCGTCCGCGTCGGCACACCGGCCGAGGACCACGACACCGGCGTCCACATGCGAGTCGAGGCACAGCTCCGGCTCGGCGGCGCTGCGCAGCAGCCCGTCCTTCTCGTACGACCACTGCTGGGTCCGAGCCGCCGAGCAGGCCGCGAGTTCGGCACCGGCTCCCTCCTCGGGGTCCTCGCGGATGTCCAGGCACAGATCGGCCCCGGCGTTGCGCAGCCGGGTCCGCACGGGCGGGACGGGGAGTTGGGCGGTGTCCGCGGGCGCGGAGGACACCGTGGGCGGGGCCTCGGCTCCGCTGCCGCCGCTGGTGGCGGAGGCGGCCGGGGCGGTGCCGTCGTCGTCGGACCAGACACTGACCGCGAGGACGGAGGCGAGCAGCCCGGCGGAGGCGACGCCGACACCGGTGAGCAGCGCCCGGGACGGACGCGGCCCCTCCACCACCCGGCGCACCTGGGCGGGAACCCGGGGCATCAGGCGCCGCCGGCCGCGGCCGTGCCGGGCCGGACCTCGGGGGCGGGCGCTCTGCTGGGTGCGTCCCGGGCGGGAATCCAGATAGCGGCGGGCGCCCCAGCCGAGGACGGCCTCGGCGAGCAGGATGCCCAAAGCACCCTCGAAATGACTCAGTTGTTCGGCGGCCGAACGGCAGTAGCGGCAGTGGGAGAGATGCTGCTCGACATCCGGCAACAGCGCCCCTCCGCGACGAATGGGGACGTCGAGGAGGCGGTTGTAGAAGCGGCAATCCTTCGTCGGCGCGAGTTCCCGGTGGGCGTGAACACAGCCTTCGCGGAATTTTTCACGCGCTTGTTCGAGGGCGACCGACGCGGTGTCGGTATCCATGCCCAGCAGAGCGGCGGGCACGGTTATCGGTTCCGCCTCCACCTCGGTGTGCCACAGCAGACAACGGGCCAGTCCTGGAAGGGCGTTGAATGAACGTCCGGCCAACTTGCGATTTTCCGGGGTCATGGACTTGGCGGCCCGCATACCGCGGCCTCCGGCGGGTTTCCCGAGAACCGGCAGAACGGCCGATATCCGCTCCTCGGCCGCCCAGGTGCGGACCGTGTCCCGCACGGCGACCAGCAGCCGGGGACGCAGCGCCGTCGCCGGTTCGCCGAGCGCCAGCCGGTCGAGGACCTGATGGAAGGCGGCGGCGGTGACCATGGCGGCGAGGTCGGACCGGGAGGCGAGACAGATCACCGCGTATTCCTGGGCGGAGCGCCAGTGTCGCGCCATCAGCAGGGCGACGGAGGGGGCCGTCTCACCGTCCGGTCTGCCTCTGAGACCGCCGGCGAGGCCGTCGTCGGATTCCTCGGGGACGCCGGTGGGCGGGGGGTAAGGGGGGCGAGGGGGGTGGGGGGTGGGCACAGAGCGGATTCCTTCCCACGCGCAGGAGAACAGCGCGGGGAGCGTGAATTCACCGACCCCCATCCGGCCCGATCCCCCATCGGTTCGAATGCGACCCGGCTTTTACCCCCCGCACGGGCACTTAACCCTCGCACAAAACACTCACACCCAACAAGGCACTCGGGCAACATCCGCACCTTTGAAAGAAAGTCAGATACAGCGGCAACTCCCGTCAGCGGTACGGACTTTTGCCTTTGCCCTGCGCCCCGTGTGAATCACACACCCGTGCCGGAGCACCACGCACGCTCCCGGTGCCCGCGCGCCCGTAGTGAACTGGAACCGGCCCCTCGGAAGGCCCCGCGCGGGACGGCGGCTCTCCTGCGCGAAACGGCCGCCGACCCCGTTCCTCCGCCCTCGGTCGGCGGCCCCGAGGGGGCGGGGCCCGGTCGGCGGCCTCAGATCTGCCAGGAGCGCAGCCGGTCGGCCGCGCCGAAGACGTCGGTCTTGCCGTCGATCAGATCCCGGGTCAGGTCGACCAGGGCGCCGTAGGGCGGATCGATGCCGACGCCGCTGACGAACATGTAGGCGACGGCGGTGGCGCAGGCAAACCGGGCGTTGGCCGCGGGCAGCGGCTTGAGCAGGGCGAGGGTGTGCAGCAGCGCGGCGGCCCGCCAGGCTGCGTCGGAGTTCACGCCGAGACGCGGCGGGTCGACCCGGTGCCGGGCGACGGCCGCGACCAGCGCCGAGAAGTCGTTGATCGTGGGCTGGTCCGGCAGGACCTCTTCGTGCCGCTGGAGCAGCCAGGGCACGTCGATGTGGAGGACGGGTCCCATCGGTCAGGCGGCCCGTCCCTCGCCCTTGGTGGGCGGTTCGTCGTCCGGGAACGCCGCCGCGAACTCGTCGGCGTGCGAGGCGAAGAACCGGCGGAAGGCCTCCGCGCCCTCCTGGAGGGCCCGGTGCCGGGCGATGTCGGCCGCCGCCGCCTCCCGTACGAGCGCCTTCATCGACGTACCGCGTTCCTTGGCGATCTGCCGCAGGTCCTCAAGTTCGCGGTCGCTGAACTCCACGTTGAGAGCTGGCATGACCTCACGGTACCGCGCGGGTACTCAACCGTAAATACCCCCAGGTCAGATGCGGTGCACGACGGTACCTGAGGACGGTGTCCGCATCCCGCCGGTCACCGGGTGGCCCGCGCCGCAGACTCGGAGGCGAGCACCGCGGACTCGGCTTCGAGCACCGCGGACTCGGCCGCGAGAAGGAGGACGTCATGCCGTTCACCGCCCCCACCGCGCGCCGCAGGGTCGCCGCCACCGACTGGGCCGCGCTCGCGGCCGAGCTGGACGTGCACGGCGGCGCGCCGACGGCACCGCTGCTGACGCCCGCGGAGTGCCGCGACCTGGCCGCGCTGTACGAGAAGCCGGAGCTGTTCCGGACCACCGTCGACCTGGCCCGCCACCGCTTCGGATCGGGCGAGTACCGCTACTTCACCCACGAACTCCCGGCCCCGGTGGCGGCGCTGCGCGCCGCGCTCTACCCCCGTCTGCTGCCGATCGCCCGCGACTGGGCCGCCCGCCTCGGCCGCCCGGCGCCCTGGCCCGACTCCCTGTCCGAGTGGCTGGAGCGCTGCCGTGCGGCGGGCCAGGACCGCTCGGCACAGATCCTGTTGCGCTACGCGGAAGGCGACTGGAACGCGCTGCACCGGGACGTCTTCGGGGACCTGGTCTTCCCGCTCCAGGTCGTCGTGGGCCTCGACGAGTACGGCACCGACTACACCGGCGGGGAGTTCCTGATGGTGGAGCAGCGCCCGCGCGCCCAGTCCCGCGGCACCGCCACCGCACTCCGGCAGGGCCACGGGCTGGTCTTCACGACGCGCGAACGCCCGGTGCGCGGCAGGCGCGGCTGGTCGGCGGGGGCGATGCGGCACGGGGTGAGCACGGTCCGCTCGGGCCGGCGGCACGCGCTGGGGATCGTCTTCCACGACGCCAAGTGAGACCTGGGTCACATATCGGTCATCGGATGTCACAGCAGCGGCCCCTCGGAGCCTCTCAGTGGTGAGCGCACCACCGCGGAGGCCCCCGTATGTCCGACACACCTCTTCCCGAAACCGCCGCCCGGCCCGAGACGTCCGCCCGGGGCGGGACAGCCGACCGGCCGGCGGCGGCCGAACAGGCCGGGACCGATGACCGGCCGGCGACCCGGGCCCGTCCACAGGCTCCCGGTCGCCCCGAGCCCCACGACCGCCCGGACACCCACCACCGCCCCGAGCCCCACGACCACCCGGAGACGCCGCACCGCCCAGCGAGCCCCGACCGTCCGGACCGGGCGACGGGCGTCTTCGTCGACCATCGCGAGCTGCTGTTCGGCGTCGTCTACAACGTGCTGGGCAGCGTCGCCGACACCGAGGACGTGCTGCAGGAGACCTGGCTGTCCTGGACCGCCCGGGGTGGCGGCGAGCCGCTCGACGGGGTCGACAACCCACGGGCGTACCTCGTCCGCGTGGCCGTCAATCACGCGCTGCGCCGCCGCGCCACGATCAGCCGCCGTCAGGAGACGTATGTCGGTCCCTGGCTGCCCGAGCCGCTGGTCGCGTCCGACGAGGGCGCGGACGACCCGGCGCTGCGCACCGAGTCGGTGTCGCTGGCGATGCTGGTGGTCCTGGAGTCGCTGACCCCGCTGGAGCGCGCGGTGTTCGTGCTGCACGAGGTGTTCGGCTACCCGCACACCGAGATCGCCGACATCCTCGACCGCACCCCCGCGGCCGTACGGCAGCTGGCCCGGCGCGCCCGGGCCCACGTGGACGCGCGGCGGCCGCGGTACGAGGCACATCCGCGGGTGAGGCGGGAGGCGACCGAGCGGTTCGTGCGGGCCGCGCTCGGCGGGGACATCGCCGCGCTGATGGAGATCCTCGCGCCGGACGTCACGGTGTGGTCGGACGGCGGCGGCAACCGCAAGCCGGCGGGGCTGCGCCCGGTGCGGGGGCGGGACAAGGTGGTCCGGCTGCTCACCGGCCACGCGGCCCAACAGGGCATCGGCGATCTGGACGTGCGGTACCGCCGCGTCAACGGCGACGACGCCGCGGTGCTGTTCGAGGGGGACGCGCCGTTCGCCGTGATGGTCATGGACCTCACCCCGGAGGGCGACCGGATCTCGGGCGTCTACATCGTCAGCAACCCCGACAAGCTCACCCACGTCGAGCGCGGCGAAGAGGAGGAGGCATGAAGCCGGAGGCCTCCAGGGGCGAGCGCGTCGCCGACTGGTTCGACGGCCGCATCGGCATTCACGCGCTGGGCCGCAGGTACCTGCGCAAGGTCTTCCCCGACCACTGGTCGTTCCTGCTCGGGGAGATCTGCCTGTACAGCTTCGTGGTGCTGATCCTGACCGGCGTCTATCTCACGTTCTTCTTCCACCCGTCGATGAACGAGGTGACGTACCAGGGCAGTTACGTCCCCCTCAACGGCGTGCGCATGTCCGAGGCGTACGCCTCCACCCTCGACATCAGCTTCGACGTGCGCGGCGGACTGCTCATCCGCCAGCTGCACCACTGGGCCGCGCTGGTCTTCGTCGCCGGGATGCTCGTCCACATGATGCGGCACTTCTTCACCGGGTCGTACCGCAAACCCCGTGAGGTGAACTGGCTGTTCGGCTGGCTGCTGCTGTTCCTCGGCATGTTCGAGGGCCTGTTCGGCTACTCGCTCCCGGACGACCTGCTGTCGGGCACGGGCCTCAGGTTCGTCAACGGGGCGCTGCTGTCGGTGCCGATCGTGGGGACGTACCTGTCGATGTTCCTGTTCGGCGGCGAGTTCCCCGGCGACGACATCGTGGCGCGCTTCTACTCCCTGCACATCCTGGTTCTGCCGGGCATCATGGCGGCCCTGGTCGTCGCCCATGTCCTGCTGGTCGTCTACCACAAGCACACCCAGTTCGCGGGGCCCGGCCGGACCGAACGCAACGTCGTGGGCGCCCCGTTCATGCCGGTGTACCTGGCGAAGGCGGGCGGCTTCTTCTTCCTGGTCTTCGGCACGCTCACGGTCCTCGCCGCGGTGGCGACGGTCAACCCGGTCTGGGCGTACGGCCCGTTCCGCGCCGACCAGGTCTCCACGGGCGCCCAGCCCGACTGGTACCTGGGCTTCGCGGAGGGCCTGGTGCGGGTGATGCCGGGCTGGGAGATCAACCTGTGGGGCCACACCCTGGTCCTCGGCGTCCTGATCCCCATCGTGGTCTTCCCCCTGCTCCTGCTCCTGCTCGGAGTCCACCCCTTCCTGGAGTCCTGGATCACCGGCGACAAGCGCGAGCACCATCTCCTCGACCGCCCCCGCAACCACCCGGTCCGCACCGGCCTCGGCGCGTCCTGGATCAGCCTCTACCTGATCCTCCTGGCGGGCGGTGGAAACGACATCGTGGCGACGAAGCTGCACCTGTCCATCAACACGGTGACCTGGACGATCCGCGTCGCCGTCCTCCTGCTCCCGGCCGCGGTCTTCGTCCTGACCCGCCGCATCTGCCTGGGCCTCCAGCTCCGCGACAAGGAACTGATCGCCCACGGCCGCGAGACGGGCATCGTCAAACGCCTCCCGCACGGCGAGTACGTCGAACTCCACGAACCCCTGGACCAGGCCCGCCTGCACACCCTCACGGCCCACGAACGACCCCGCGAGTTCGTCGAACAGGAGTCCAGTGCGGAGCTCCCCTGACCTCACCCGCAGCTCCGCCGATCCCCTTCCGTCAGCGACCGTGGCCCCTAATCTTGTGTCACTGACGATACGAGCGAGTCGTCGGACAGGCGAGGGAGCGCGCCCCGGACGGGGCGTCGGAGGGGGGCCTCCTTGCGCGAGGAGATCGAGGACCGGATACGGCGCGCCGCCGTCGACGTCCTGGTGGGCTGTGACGGTCTGCGCTCGTCCGGGGATCGGGACCAGTTCCTGGATCTGGTGCTCGACCGGCTCGGTCACAACGGGCAGCTCCCCCGCTACTCCATCCCGCGCAAGCAGTACGTCGCCCTGCTGACGTTCTGTATGAACAGCACGCACGGCAGCCAGGGCCTGGCCTGCCTCGCCAAGGTCCTGGACCTGCTGGAACCCGACTCGGCGGAGTCGCTGGTGATGTTCCGGCTCTGCGACGAATGGCGGGCAGCGCACCACCTGCCGGACGAGTTCGTCGAGTCCTGGCCGCTGTTGGCGGAGTCCCTGGGGGCCCTGGCGCTCCCCGAGGAGGAGCGCCCGCGCATGGTGGCACGGGCCACGGAGTCCCGATTACGGACCCCGCCGCCCTACTCCACCACGCCTTGGTCGGACTTCCTCTACCTGGTGGGCCAGAACACGGCGCCGCAGGAGGTGCCGCCCTGGATGGCGTACCTGGACGAGGCGGCGACCTGGATGGACACCGCTGTGCGCCACGAGATCCACGCGCTCAACCGACGGCGCGCCGTGCGGTGGGAGTTCGGGGACACCCTCGACCGCAGGCGGTACGGCAGAACGGTGGAGCGGCAACCGGCCCCGCACGACGAGCACCTCGCCATCCGGATCATGCCCGCGCCCTTCGACGAGGGCCACTACACGGTGTCGTACTGGTTCCACTCCGATGCCCGGGGACCGGACTTCGAGGGCCGCCGGGACACCGCGATGATCCCCTTCGCCGATCTCCAGCACACGGTCAGCGGGGTGATCTCCGAGGTGGAACGCGCCGAGGGTGACCGGCCGGGACAGCTGCGCCTGGAGTTCGTGCTCCCCGTGGAACTGATCAACCTGCCGGTCGAGTCCTGGCCCCTGGACGCCGCCGAGGACCCGCGGCTGCAGCTCGGCGTGAGCTATCCGGCGGTGGTGATCCGCAGCCTGGACCGGCTGCTGGACCAGCGCTGGCACCGCCGATGGCGGCTGCGCTGGCAGAGACTGGAGCAGGAGCCGACGGCCGGTTCCGTCTACATGAGCGTCCCCGACGGCAGCCCGCACCATCCCGACCGGGTGATGGCCGGTCTCTCGGACGACGAGCATGTCGCGGTCGTGCTGAGCGAGCCCCCCGAGGAGGGCCGCGCGGACGGCTGCCATGAGTTCATGACCGCGCTGCGCACGGGATATCCGGTGGTCGTCTGGCACCGCACCAGCGAGTCGACGACGGAGTTCCGCCAAGTGCTCGGCGAACTGTTCGCCGGCGGTGTCGCCGATCTGCTGCCCCGCGTCACCCGCTTCCGCCGGCAGGCCGCCGCCCTCGACTCGGGCGCGCCCGAGCACCACATCGGCCGGCACCTCGCCGTGCTGTGGGACGACCCCGACCGCAAACCGTTGTGACCGCGCAGCGCAGGGAGGAAACCCCCATGGACTCTTGGTCGCTCTACCGGGGCACGGGCGTCCCGCTCGACCCGGCCGAGCGGGACCGCCGCTGGCCCGCCCCGCCGCCCTGGCGCGTCTACTCCGGCGGACCGGACGAACCTCCGCCGCCACCGGGCGACGAGGCGGCCGACCGAGTCCTCGGCAGCGCGCGGACCCCGCGCACTCCCGACCCCGACGAGGTGACCCGGGTCAACACAGCGCTCCTGCTGCGCCGCCCGCTGCTGGTCGAGGGCGGTCCGGGCACCGGCAAGTCGGCGCTCGCCCACCGCATCGCCCGGGAACTGGGCCTGGGTCCGGTGCTGCGCTGGCCGATCACCGGCGCCAGCACGCTCGGCGAGGGCCTCTGCGGCCCGGCGGGAGCGGGCACGGTACGGCTGGGCCCGCTGGGCACCGCCCTGCTCCCCCGCCGATTACCCCGTGTCGTCCTCATCGACGACCTCGACCGGGGCGGCTTCGACCTCCCCGACGAACTGCTGGCCGTGCTGCACGACGGCGAGTTCACGATCCCCGCGCTCCTGGGCTCGGCGGGCACCTCGGTGCACACGTGCGAGCCGGGCGGCACGGCGACGGTATACGACGGGTTCGTACGGTGCCACGAACCGCCCTTCGTCGTCGCCACCACCGGCGGTGAGCGCGACCTGCCGCCCGGCTTCCTACGGCACTGCGTCCGGCTGGAGTTACGGCCGATGGCACGGGACGCGCTGGCCGGCCTCGCCCGCTCCCGGTTTCCCGACCTCCCCGACCGTCTTTTCGATCCCGTGGTCGACCTGGCCGTAGAACGTCACGTCCCCGCCGGGCGGCTCCTCGACGCGCTGCACCTCGCGGCCACGGGTGCCCTCGGCGCAATCCGGGAAGGGGACGAGGAAGGGATCGCGGCCCTCGACACTCTCTGGCAACGGGCCGCCATGGAGGGGCCATGACGGCCGCGCGCTGGACGGACATCACCGACCCGCAGGGCATCCTGCGGGCCTTACGGGGGCTCCGCGCGCAACGCGGCGCACCGGCGTGGGACGTGGTCGTCGCGGTGGACCCCGACCCCGGTATGGCGGTGTGGCACGACACGGCCGCGGAGTTCGCCGAGTTGCTGAGGCGCTCGCGGGCCTTTCGCCGGGTGGACCGGCGCGGTCTGCGCCCACTTCCGCCCGCCCGGCCGTCCCCCGCGCGGCTGACCCTGGTGGTCACCGACGGCAACGCGCCCGGCTGGCGCTCCGGGACCCGGGCGCACGTCCTGCACCGGTGGGCGGGCACGGGCGCCCTGGCCGTGGTCCATCTGCTGCCGCATCAGGCCTGGCCGGAGTCCGGCGTGCCGACCTGGCCGCTGTCGCTGCGGTCCGCGGGACCCGGCGCGCCGAACCGCGGCCACGTCACCCGGCCGCGGCAGCTCGGCCTCGGCGCGCCGGAGGACAGCCGCGCGTACCATCCGGTTCCGGTGCTGGAGCTGACCCCGCGCGGCCTGGCGTCCTGGGTACGGCTGATCACCGCGCCCCGGGGCACCTGGACCCGGCTCCCGCTGACGTTCGCGGCCCCGCGCGAGGAAGGTCCAGCGCACACCGAGAACCCCGCCCAGCCCGACGTGACGGCCGCAGAACGCGTCGCCTCCTTCCGCCGCTCGGTCCCGCCCGAGGTCCTGCGCCTCGCCACGCTGCTCGCCGCGGCGCCCCTCGCGGTGCCGCTGATCGGACAGGTGCTGACCCGGCTGCGCCCGGGGGCCCGGATCGCCGACTTCACCCAGCTGCTCACCCATGGGCTCGTCCACCCGCTCGCCGACCCGCCACCCGCGACCACCGGACCGCGCCTCGCCTACGACTTCGCAACCGACGTCCGGGGGGAACTGCTGGCCGCCGGACGCACCGAGGAGCTGCGCCAGGTCGTCGGCCTCGTGAGCGCGGGCCTCGGCCCGGCGGCCCACCGCCTGTGGCAGGTGCCCGAGCTGCTGGCCGGCCGGAACCCCCCGCGACCGCTCACGCCCGACGCCGAGGCCCGCGCCTGGGCCGAGCCGCAGATCGCCGTACTGCACGCCCTGTCGGGTCCGCACGCCGCCCAGGCACGGGAGCTGGAGGTCATGGCCTCCGCCGTCCGTGAGGCACCACGGATCCACGCCGCCCGAGCCATGACGCCGGGCCAAAACCCCTTGAGCGCCCCGCCCCCTTCGCACCTGCGGAAGCAGGAGGACCAGGTGAACCAGCCGAGCAACGCACCGCAGCCGCGCACCGACGTTCCGCCGGGCGCGTCCCCGGGTCCGGCCGACCGACGCGGCAACCCGGCCGTGTGGGGCAACGTGCCGCAGCGCAACCCCAACTTCACCGGCCGCGAGGAGCTGCTGGACGCCCTGCACCGCAGGCTCCGCAAGGAGCAGGCGACCGCGGTGCTGCCCAACGCGCTGCACGGAATGGGCGGGGTGGGCAAGACGCTGCTCGCCGTGGAGTACCTCTACCGGCACCTCGGGGACTACGACCTCGTCTGGTGGATCTCCGCCGAGCGCACCGCGCAGATCGCGCTGTCCCTGACGGAGCTGGCACCGCGGCTCGGTCTGGAGGCGGGCAGCGAGGCGACCTGGTCGGTGACCGCGGTTCTGGAGGCGCTGCGGCGCGGAGAGCCGTACGACAACTGGCTGCTGGTCTTCGACAACGCGGACAGCCCCGAAGCCGTACGGCCCTACTTCCCCTCCGGCGGCCCCGGCAACATCCTCGTCACCTCACGCAATCCGCAGTGGGCGAGCGTGGCCAAACCGCTCGAGGTGAACGTCTTCCGGCGGGAGGAGAGCGTCGACCTGCTGCGCCGGCGCGGCCCGGACATCACCGACGACGAGGCCGACCGCCTGGCGGAGGCGCTCGGCGATCTCCCGCTGGCCATCGAACAGGCCGCGGCCTGGCGGGCCGAGACCGGGATGCCCGCGGACGAATACCTGCGCCTGCTGGACGAGAAGCAGGTCGACCTCTTGGGCCTGGCCGCACCCCTGGACTACCAACTGCCGGTCATCGCGGCCTGGAACGTCTCGCTGGACCAGCTGGAGGCGAAGAACCCGGCGGCGATGCAGCTGCTGCAGTTGTGCGCGTTCTGCGCGCCGGAGTCGATCTCGCGGAATCTGTTCGCGGGACGTCCGGGTGCCTCGATCACCCCTGAGCTCGACGCGGTCCTGCGCGACCCGATCCGCCTCGGCCAAGCCATCCGGGAGATCGGCCGGTACTCACTCGCCCGGTTCGATCTCCGCGCCAGCTCCCTCCAAATACACCGGCTCGTCCAGACCGCCCTGATCTCCCGCATGACGGAGGTCGAACAGCGACGCATGCGGCACGGCATCCACGCGTTGATGTCGGCCAACGATCCCAATGACCCGCACAACGCCAACCACTGGCCCCGCTACGCCGAGCTGTACCCGCACCTGATCGTCTCCGAGGCCGTCGGATCGGCCGACCCGTACGTGCGCACACTGATCATCAACGAGGTCCTGTACCTACTGCGCTGGGGAAATTTCGAAGCCTCGCTTCAACTGGCCCGTTCCGCCTACGAGTCCTGGCGTCAGGACGGCGGTGAGGACGACGCCAAGACGCTCGAAGTGTCCAAGTGGATGTCAGCCGTGCTCTGCGCCATGGGCCGCTACACCGAGTCGGCGGCCGTCAACGACCGGGTGCTGGATGCCTATCGGCGCACCGTCGGCGAGGACCACGAGGACACACTCGACGCGCTCGGCAACGTGGCCATAGACCGACGCGTCGCGGGTGACTTCGCGGCCGCGCTGGAGCTCTCGGCGTCTGTACACAAGCGCTATGTGCGGCTGCTCGGCGAGGAGGACCCCGAGTCCCTGCGGGCGGCCCATAACCTGGGGGTCAGCCTCCGGCTCGCCGGGCAGTTCGCACGGGCGCGGGAGCTGGACGCTCGGACGTGGCACAGCAAGCAGCAGCTCTACGGCCAGGATCACGTGGTGAGTCTGGTGACCTGGCTCAGTCTGATCCTCGACATCCGGGAACTGGGCGACTACCACACAGCCCTCACCTCTCAGCGCGAGCTGACCGAGCGTACGACCCGGCTGCTCGGGCCCAACAACCCTTTCACTCTCTCCAACCACCGGCATCACGCGGTCGCGTTGCGCAAGGCCGGACGGCACGAGGAAGCGCGGGCCATGGCCGAGCGTTCCCAGTCGGCCCTGGTCAGCCGGTACGGCGAGAACAATCCGGGCTCTATGGCCTCGAACCTGGAGCTGTCGATCGACCTGCGGCACGCGGGCGAACTCGCCACCGCCCGGGACCTGGGCGCGCGCATCCACTCCCAATATGCCGACACCTACGGCCCCATACATCCACACACCCTGTCGGCCGAGGTCGATCTCGCGGTCACGCACCGGCTACTCGGCGACGCCGAAGCCGCGCACGCCATCGACGAACGAGCCCTCGCAGACCTTCGCCGCGTGCTCGGGGAACGCCACCCCTCGGCACTGGTGTGCGCGACGAACCTGGCCAGTGATCTGTACGCCCTAGGCGAGTGCGAAGCGGCCCGGGATTTGGACGAGCAGACCCTGGCCGCCTCCACGGAGGTGCTGGGCCCGGAGCACCCTTCTACCTTGGCCTGTGCCGCCAACCTTCCATTGGACCTCAGAGCGTTGGGCGAGCGCGAGCAGGCCGAGCGCATGCACAGCACCACTGCGGAGCGACTCAACCGGGTCCTCGGCGCGGATCACCCGGCCGTCCGTCAGGCCGTGGACTGGGAGACCCGCGCGGACTGCGACATCGATCCGCTGCCGTTGTGAGCGCCCTGCCAGACATCGGCCAGCCACTCGGCCAAGTCCGCCGGGGACGGAGTGCGGCCGGAGTTCCGCCTGATCTTCCCGGCGACAGCGCGTAGGAGTTCCGGCCGCTCCGCCACTTCGGGACGACCGAGCGTCAGCCCGAGCCCGCCCCAGGAGGCGGGCCGAGACGTCTCCTCGGCGTACAGCGTCGCGGCCTCGGTCAGGTCGCCCGTCACATACGCCAGGTCCGCCTCAGTGACTCCGTTCGGCCGTTGGGCGCCGTGCCGTGCAGCGGTGAAGGCGTGCGGGTCAAGGATGCGCAGGCGGACCAGGTGCGCGAAGGCGTCCAGACGGCAGCCCGCGGGATCCGTGGAGATGGCCTCAGTCTCCTCCGGCGCGGCGAGCGGTGTCCGTGTGCCGCGTAGCCAGGAGTCCGCGGCCGCCCGTACCACTGCCTCGTCGGGCAGCACATGATGAGCGCGCCAGGCCGCGCGCTGGTGGGCGGCGGCCCGCTCCGCGAGTTGCAGGGACACGACGGGCACCGGATCGGCCTCCCAGGAACGAATGTCGTCGAGCAGACCGCGTACCAGCCTGCGACCGGTCGTGGTCAGTGCGGGGTGGTCGTGGAGGATTTCGAGGGTGGCCCGGGACTCACGCCGCCACAAGGCGAACTCGAAATGGGCGCGTTCGCGCGCGCTGCCGCCGTCGCGGGTGCGGCGGGCCCGCCAGAAGCGGGCGACACCGGAGAACGCGAAGGCTCCGTGCAGGACACCTATCAAGGGCCTCGGGTCGTCCCGCCAGGGCGCGTGGAAGAGGTCGGGGCAGTCGTCGGCCAGGGAGGTCAGGTGCATCAGGCCATTGAGCAAGGTGTGACGAAACTCGTGGATCAAGGTAACCGCGAGCTCCAAACCCGCCTCTTCTTCTGGCACTTGGACGTCCGGCGCGGAGAGCGAGACGCATCCGAACCCCTCGGAAGCCGAGGCACTGCGCGGCCGGAAACGCTCCGCGGACGGCAGGGGCACGATCGAGAGCAGGCCAGCGGCGAGGGCCTCGGCGCTCTCCCGGTGGTCCTCGACCAGTACCGCCCATGCGCGGCCGAGCCCGCGCTCCCAGCGTCGCAGCTGGTCCTCGTCCAGCCGATCAGCTCCTAGGGTACCGGCGACGACAGGGTAGCGCGCCAGGTCGTCGAAGGGGACAGCGAGGGCGAGCCCTTGATGGGCGAGTGTCAATCGGCGCATGGCCGACCACCCCGGCGCGTCCCCACTAACATCCCCCGGCAACCGCACCACCGACCCGCCCTCACGTAGGTCGCGGATCCAAGCCGATTCGTCCTGTGCGCTCACCTCGGCGACGGCGGCCCCCGCCTCGTCGGCCAACCGCGCCCGCCCCAGACACGGTAGGAGGACCGCACCATCGTGCACTGGAACGAGGATCCGGAAGTCAAGTCCGGCGAGGACGGCACCAGCGGCGGCGAGCGCATGCAGTCGGCCCACCTCGGACCAAAGTGGCGAGTCGCTCTCCTCCGTACCACGCAGCCGTCGCAACACATGAGCCGCCCACAGCCCTGTCTGCGGATCCATCAGCAGCCGGTGCACCACCTCGGGGCTACTGCATTGCGCCCGCGCGAGCAGATCCCACGCCTCGCGCACTGCGTTGAGGTCGCCGACCATGCCCGGATTTGCGGCGACCTCGTCCACCAGCACGCGCAGCAGCAGAAGACGCCGACTGTACTCGGCGTCCAAAAGGGTGCGTGTCGCCCGTACATGTTCCCCAGTGGAGCAGAGCAAGGCGAAGGAAACGTCGTCGAGACGGTGGGGTCTCAAGTCCTCTGATTCCTCGACGGCTTCACAACACGTGCCCACGAACGCATCCTCACCCACGGTGTCCACAGCCTCGGACCGGTCGGGTCCGACGTGCAGCGCAGATTACCGGCCAGACTGGACGGTGAGTCGCTTATCGGTCAACTGGGCTCGCTGCCGCCCCGCGTACTGAACGGCCGCTCCACGCTCGTCAGCAGCATCTCCATCGCGGGTCGCAGTGCGGCTCCGCCGATCCGGGGAAGTTCGTCCAGGGAAAGGTGGGACAGCCGGGGCAGCCAGGATTCGACGCTCGCGGGCTCCGCCGCATCACGGGACTCGTACATTGTGCCGTTATACCGCAGACGGCTCACGCGGACGCCCCGATGAGCAACCGGTGCGCCGTTTCCGCCTCCGCGCTCCCCCCGGCGCACAACAGCAGCGCCTCCGCCAACTCCACCAGGGCGCCCGGGCGGCGGGCGCAGGTGCGGAGGATGCTGATGGTGTCCAGGCGGGGGCGGCTGTGGCGGGGGATCGCGGCCCGTACGCCGATCCGCAGGAGGCCGAGGATCTCCTCCCGACCGTGGGGTTCCACGAACTCCTCCACCGCCAGCAGGGCGTCCGTCAGGGCGCGGAGGCGGTCGGCGGTGAGGTCGGCGTGCGAGGGGGCCGTCGGCTCGGGGCCGCCCCGGGACAGCAGCTGGCCCTCGTCGCCGTCCCAGGTCCGCGACCACACGTAGGTGGGGGTCTGTGCCGCGCGGCCCTCCGCCCGCAGTCGGGTGAATCTCTCGCGCAGGCGGTCCATCACGACGCCGGGGTCCGGCGGCCAGCCGGCGTCGGCCTCCCGCAGCAATGCCAGCGCCTCCCGGCTGAACAGGCCCGTTCCGGTGCCGGCCAGGTTCCTCGCCGCCTCGCCCGGGCGGGCGGCGAACAGGACAGCCTGGTCCCGGGCCGTCCTCGGCATCGGTGTGCCGTAGTCCTCCCGGGGGAGTTGGCGCCGGGACCGCCAGGGGTTGTGGAGGAGCTGGCAGGCGTCGACGAGCCAGATCTGGCGGGGATGGCGGGGGGCCGCGCGGTAGTACGTCAGGAGCGCGTCGAAGTCCAGGTTGAGCGGGTCGTGCACGGTGGCGTCCGCGTAGAAGAGCCGGCGGCGGCCCTCGGCGTCCAGCACGCCGTGGCCGCCCCACACCACCCACAGCAGCTCGCTCTCCTCCGCTGCGACCGTGCGCAGGAGCGTGTGGTGCACGGTGGACCGGTCCGCGCCGAGGACTTTGTACGGCACCTCGGCGACGGCCCGCCCGGGCGGCGCGGACAGCAGCGCCGTGATCCGCTCGGGCGGCACACCCCGTTCGACGAACCAGTCAGCGAACCGCAGCGCGTCGGAGACCGGGCCGTCGAGGGCCCAGTCCTTCCCCGCCTCGTAGGCGTCGATACCGACTGCCACGACGGTCGTACGACGGGGATCGGCTTGCGGGACCGGCGAGTTCATGCGCCCAGTGTGCCGCCCGAACGGGCTCAGCGGGTCATCCTTGGTCGGCCACGAAGGAAGCCATCCGGGTGAGCGCCGAGTTCCAGTTGATGGTGTGCTCGTTGGTCGACCAGGACTGGATGTCGTCGATGTAACAGAACTGGCCGACGCAGCCCTGGAGTTTGGACTGGGCGAACGGGTCCTGGATGCTGGAGTTCGGTCCGCCGGCGAGGGTGCCGGCCGGGGGGTTGGGCTGGCTGGGGTCGAGCTGGTGGGCGTACCAACGGGCGTGCTGGTTACGGGAGTTGACCTCGCCGTAGCCGGTCACGTACGAGATGTTGAGCGCGTTGCGGCCGAGGAGGTAGTCCATGCTCTGCAGCGCGCCGTCCCGGTACTTCGAGGCTCCGGAGATGTCGTACGCGGTGGCGATGACCACGGCGTTGTGCAGGATCTGGTGGTTGGAGCCCCAGTCGTAGAGGTTGCCCTCGGGGGCGTACGGCATGCCGTACGGCTGTGACCTGAGCGTGGCCAGGTAGCGGTCGGCGCCCTTGAGGACCGACTGGCGGACCTTGTCCCGGCCGGGGAGCCTGCTCGGCACGGTCGCCAGGTCGAGGCGGGCCGCTGCCGCGGTCCTGGCCCAGTCGTAGCCGAGCGGGCCGAAGATGTCGGCGGTGTGGAGGGGCGAGTTCAGGACGCGGTTCGCGAACTCCCTCTCGCCCGTGGAGAGATACAGCTCGGCCGCCGCCCAGTAGAACTCGTCCGTGACGTTGTTGTCGGCGTAGGTGCCGCCGCCGATGCCGTCGCTCTCGGAGGCGTACCGGTCGGGGTGGGCGAGCGCCGCCGCCCAGGCCTTGCGGGCGGCCGCCAGGGCCTTCGCGGCGAACTCCTTGTCGTACGGCTTGTACAGGCGTGCCGCCTGGGCGGCCGTGGCCGCGAGGTTGAGGGTCGCCGCCGTGGACGGCGGGTGCAGTTCGCGCTTCTGCGGGTCGTCGTGCGGCATCAGCGGCAGGCCGGTCCACTGCTCGTCGTGGATCTTGTGGTGCGCCATGCCCGCCAGCGGCTGTCCTTCGGGAACCTGCATCTTGAGCAGGAACTCCAGCTCCCAGCGGACCTCGTCGAGGAGGTCGGGCACCTTGTTGCCGCTCTCGGGGATGGCGAGGGTGCCGTCGCCGAGCTTGTCGGCGTCACCGGTGCGGGCGTGCAGGGCGCGCTCATAGGTGCTGAGCAGTTCCCATACCGAGATGCCGCCGTTGACGACGTACTTGCCGTGGTCACCCGCGTCGTACCAGCCGCCGGTGACGTCGAGCGTGTAGTCGCACACGCCCGGCTGGCAGGGCACGTTCCCGTCGCCCTGGTTGGGCGCGACGTCGACGTGGCCGGCGGGTCGGGCGTAGCCGGGGCGCAGGTCGTCCCGGATGGCGAGGCCGCTGCGCTGGGTGTAGTAGTACTTCGCCGCGTCCAGGCGCAGCCGCTCGTAGGCGCTCGTGTCGACGTCGAAGGGGCGGCTGGTCTCGCCGTCGGCGACCAGGGTCAGGCCGGTGCCGCGGTTGCGGTAGGCGCCGAAGTCGATGGAGTGGACGTTCTGTCCGGAGGACGCGTCGGTGCCGCGGGGCACGGTCCAGCCGCGCGCGGCCACGGATCCGTCGGCCCGCTGAAGGCGCCAGGGCAGCCGCTCGGTCGCGTCGGTGACGAGGGTGGCGTTCTTCGGTCCGGCGGGCAGATAGGCGACCTGGTTCACGCGCACGCGCGGGCCGGTGTCCGGCTCGTACGGCTCGGGTGCCACACCGCCCAGCAGCGAGGCGTCGTCCATGCAGAAGCGCCAGGGGTCCGCGCTGCCGCCCACCTGGAAGGCGACCTGGGCCTGGGGGGTGTCGACGGGCGAGGTGAAGGTGTACGAGTAGGCGTTCCCGGAGACGCTCAGCTCCGGCGTCACCTCGAACCAGGTGTCGTACGGCGCCGCCGACAGGCCGACGATCGCGCGCACCACGTGCCCTTCGGGCGAACCGTTCGCCGTGAAGGAGAACCGGTACGACTCGCCCTTGACCAGGGTGATGTCGTTCTGGCCGACGGTGGCGTCCCAGCGGTTGGTGGTGCCGCCGGGCACGTCGGCACAGAGCTGCCCCTCGGACAGTTCCGCGGTGACGTTGCTGGTCGTCCACCAGGGCTCGGTGGTGGTGTCGAAGGAGCCGTTCTTCAGCTGTTCGACCTCTTCGGCGCCGGCCTGCGCGGCGGGAAGTGCGGTGAGTCCCGTGGCCAGGAGGGCCGTCAGGGACAGCAGGGCGGTTCTGCGTCGTTTCACGTCTGGGCTCCTCGGAGGAGGTGCGGGTGACGCTCGATGGGAGCGCTCCCAGATGCGGACGCAGGACATGCTTGTGGCAGGTGTGACGCGCCGTCAACGGTCCGGACGGAGTTGCTTTCCCGTCCGGACCGACCCGGACCGCGCGAACGGTTCGGACGCCCCGCTCAGACGCCCGACGCCGTCAACTTGCCGATCCCCAAAGCACCCTGCGGCCCACCGGGGTGCGCGCTGGTCATCGTGGGGCGCGTCCGGGAACCGCAGGCCGGGGTCCGCGAGTGACCGCCGTGGGGATCTCCCTCATCAGGACCCCGAAGTACTCCCAACTGATCGTGAACACACAGATTCCGACGGGCGGGACTCAGTGTCGTCGTACGTCGGGTGGGAGCGCTTGCGCCCCGGGCGGGCAGAACGGCCGGATCTCGACCTTGACTGTTCGACCGCCCGCACAGGGGTTCCCCGTCCATCGGAGGGCCGGACGCACTAGGCTGGAACTCACGTGACCACCGGTCACTGTGAGTGTCCACGTTGGAGTGGCGACGATGAGCCCGCACGACCCGATCGACGACGCCGCGACGGCCCGGGCTGTCATCGACGAACGCGGCACGCTGGTGGAGTGGAACGCCGGCGCACGGCGGCTGCTGGGCTGGCCGGCCGCCGACGTCCTGGGCCGCCCGGCCGCCGAGCTGCTGGCCGACGGCTCCGTACCGGCCCCGGACGGCCCCCGCTGGGACGGCACGGTCCCCCTGCTCCACCAGGACGGCCACCGGGTACGGGTGTGGCTGCTGGCCCACTACCGGCCCCCGCGCGCGGACCGCCCGGCCCACTGGCTCGTGGTGACCCCCCTGGAGGCCGACGCCCCGGACTCCCCCGTCGACCCGCTGGCCACCGCCGAACTCATCCAGTCCCCGTGCGCGGTGGCCGTCTACGACGAGCGGCTGCGGCTGCGCCGGATCAACGAGGCCATGGCCGACGTGATCGGGCTGCCCGAGGAGCGCATCCAGGGGCTCAGGCTCTCCGAGATCGGCGGCAAGGCGCAGAGCGAGGAGCTCGAGGAGCAGATGGCCGGGGTGCTGGCCGTCGGCCGGGCCCGGGACGTGCAGACGTACATGCGCACCGGCGGCGAGGAGCGGGCGCACGCCTGGCTTGTCCGGATGGCCCCCGTCACCGACGCCGACGGCCGGGTGCGGGGCGTGTGCCTGGCCGCCCACGACTTCACCGAGAACTACCTCTCCCGGGAGCGCCTGCAGCTGGTCAACGAGGCCAGCGTGCGCATCGGCAGCACCCTCGACGTCACCCGGACGGCACAGGAACTGGCCGACGTGTGCGTGCCCGCGCTCGCCGACTTCGTCAGCGTCGACCTGCTCGACCCGGACGAGGACGGCACGGGCCCGCCGACGCCCATCGCCGTGCCGGTGGGGCTGCGCCGGGCCGCGCACCGCTCGGTGAACCCCGGGAGCCCGGAGGCGGTGGTCAAGCCCGGCCATCAGCAGCTGTACCCCGCCGAGTCCCCGCAGGCCGCCTCCCTGACGGCGGGCCGCACGGTCGTCGCCTCGGTGCCCTCCGGCGACCTGGACGCCTGGCTGAGCTGGGACCGGGCCCGCGGCGAGCGGGTCAGGGAGTACGGCATCCACTCCACGATGTCCGTGCCGATCCGGGCCCGGGGGCAGACCCTCGGCGTCGCGGTGCTCACCCGGTTCCGGCGCCCGGACCCGTTCACCGACGACGACGTCCTGCTGGCGGAGGAGATCACGGCCCGGGCGGCCGTCTGCGTGGACAACGCCCGCCGCTACTCGCGGGAGCGCGAGACGGCCCTCGCCCTTCAGCGCAGCCTGCTGCCGCGCGGGCTGCCCCGCACACCCGCCGTCGAGGCGGCCTCCCGCTACCTGCCGGCGGCCCGCTCCGGAGTCGGCGGCGACTGGTTCGACGTGATCCCGTTGTCCGGGATGCGGGTCGCGCTGTGCGTCGGGGACGTCGTCGGGCAGGGCATCCAGGCCTCGGCGACCATGGGCCGGCTGCGCACCGCCGTGCGCACCCTCGCCGACATCGACCTCGCCCCCGACGAACTGCTCACCCACCTCGACGACCTGGTGGTACGGCTCTCCGGGGAGACCGGCGGGGAGGACGGCACCGGCGAGGTCGGCGCCACCTGCCTGTACGCCGTGTACGACCCGGTGTCCCGGCGCTGCACGCTGGCCCGGGCCGGGCATCCGTCACCCGTGATGATGCCGCCGACCGGCGGTCCCCGGTGGATCGAGCTGCCCGCGGGTCCGCCGCTGGGGCTCGGGGGGTTGCCGTTCGAGTCCGCCGAGGTCGAGGTGCCCGAGGGCAGCCTGCTGGCGTTCTTCACGGACGGACTGATCGAGAACCGCGAACGCGACGTCGGCGCCGGCCACGCGCTCCTCCTGGACGCCCTCGCGATCCCCTCCGCCTCGCTGGACGAGACCTGCGACCGGATCCTGCACGCGCTGCTCCCGTCCGACGGCGTCGCCGACGACGTGGCGCTGCTGGTGGCCCGTACCCGGGGGCTGCCCTCCGACCGGGTCTCCACCTGGGACATCCCCGCCGACCCGGCACTGGTCGGGCCGATCCGCAAGCAGGTCGTGGAACAGCTCGCCGCCTGGGAGCTCACCGGGGCCTCGTTCACGGCCGAGCTGGTCGTGAGCGAGCTGGTCACCAACGCCATCCGGTACGGCGCCCAGCCGATCCGGCTGCGGCTGATCCATGACGCGGCCACGCTGATCTGCGAGGTGTCCGACTCCAGCCACACGGCCCCGCACCTGCGCCGGGCCAAGACCTGGGACGAGGGCGGCCGGGGGCTGCTGCTGGTCGCCCAGCTCACCCAGCGCTGGGGCAGTCGGCACCATGAGAACGGCAAGACGATCTGGGCGGAACTGGGGATCCTCGACGAGGACTGAGCGGGCGTACGCTCGAAGTGGTTTCTCCCCGCGCACGGCGGACACCCGCCCATGTGACGAACCCTCAGGAGCGTGGAGACCATGGCGAACACGTCCTCGTCCGTGCGTCGGACCGCCCTGCTGGCGGGCTCGGTCGCGCTGCTCGGCGCCCTCGGCGCCTGCGGCGGGGGCGACGGCACGAGCACCGCTCCGCAGGGCGGGTCCACCAGCGGTTCCCCGCGCCCACGGGCGACCACCGCGGAACCGGCGCCGTCCCCTTCCGCGGCCCTGGGCAGCGAACCGGCGTCCTCCCCCTCCGCCACGCAGAACACCGGGCCCGCGTCGTCCTCCTCACCCGCGGGGGCCGCGCAGAAGTCGAGCCGCTGCCACACCGGCGAGCTGCGCGCCGAGGTCGGCCGCATGGATCCGGGAGCCGGGCAGCGGAACTTCCCGATCGTCCTGACCAACACCTCCGCGCGCACCTGCACGGTGTACGGCTATCCCGGCGCCGCCTTCGTCGACGCGTCCGGCGGGCAGCTCGGCCCGGACCCCGAGCGCGCCCCCGACACGCCGGCCCGGGTGACGCTGGCGCCGGGTGACAGCGCCTGGGCGGGTCTGTCGTACTCGAGTCCGGAGATCAGCGGGGCGCGCACGGCCCGTCCGGCGGCCCTGCTGGTGACCCCGCCGGACGAGCGGAAGCCGATCGAGGTGCCCTGGACGGCCGGCGCGGTGCCCGTGTCCGGCAACGCCTCCACGGTGACCCTGACGGTCTTCACGCCAGGCTCGGGGCCGTGAGGTCACGCGACGCGGGCCAGTGGTCCTGCGCGGACGTGCACCCGGGACTCGAAGCCCCGACGTACCTGCCGCGCTCGGGGGCGTGCGATACGCGCGATGCGGGGTGGGGCCCTGACATGCACGCGGGACTGGAGGCCTCGACGTACCTGCCGGGCTCAGGGGCGTGCCATAAACGCGACGCGGGGCTAGGGCCCTGACGTGCACGCGGGACTCGAGGCCCCGACGTGCCTGCCGGGCTCGGGAACCTGGCGTTCGCGCCGGGCTTGGGGCCTTGCGGTCAGCGGCGTCCGTCGCCGTAGCCGCCTCCGCCCCAGCCGTTGCCATTGCCGTTGCCGTTGCCGTCGCCCCAGTCGCAGGCGTACGGGTTCGTGGAGCAGTCCTCGGAGGCCGAGGGGGTCGGCGTGGGCGTCGGAGTCGGGGTGGCCTTCGGGGTTTTCGAGGGCGTGGAGGTGGGCGTCGGGGTCGGTCGGGGGGCCGGGGGCGTCGCGGGGGCGTCCCAGTTGACCGCCTTCAGCTGAAGTTCCGGCTTCGAGGTGTCGATCGCCCAGCGCTGGGCGGCGTCGTCCTTGCGGGTCTTGAGGACCAGCGCGCCCGAGCCGTCGGTGGCGGCGGGTGTCAGGGCCAGCTCCTGGTCCCAGCGCGGGACCAGGGCGCCCGGGAGCGTGAAGTCGTAGCGGACCTTCTTGCTCTGCGTGCAGGGCGCGAGCCGCACCGAGTAGCCGAGGCGGGAGTCCAAGCACAGTTCCGGCTCGGCGGCGCTGCGCAGACGGCCGTCGGTCTCGTACACCCACTGTTGGCCGGCCTGCGCCGAGCATTCCGCGAGTTCCGTCTCCGCTCCCTCGACGATCTTGCCGCCCACGATGCCGACGCACAGCCCGGAAGCGATGTTGTGCAGGCGTCCGGTCAGCGTGCCCTTCGCCGCCTCCTTCGCCCCGGCCCATGAGGGGCCGGAGGTGGGGGTACGGCCGGCCGCCTCCGCGGAGCGGCCCGCGCCGTCCGGGACTCCGCCGTCCTCCGAACCGAGGGCGGACCACAGCACCAGCGGTATGACGACCAGCGCGCCGACGGTCACGAGGGCGACGGTGAGGTTGCGCCGCCGCACCGCGCGCCGGGCGGCCTTGCGGGCCCTGCGACTGCACGACGGCCGGGGCGCGTCGGCCGTCTGCGCCGCGCCGAAGTCCTCCCCGAGCACGGCCGCCGCCTCCACCGGCGCGCTCTCCTCCTCCGCGCGGTACGCCCGGGCCTCCACGTACTCCCGCGCGCCCCAGCCGAGTACCGCCTCGGCGAGGGCGAGACCGAGGCCATGGTTGAAGCAGTCCAGCTGGCCGGCGGTGTCGCTGCAGTGCCGACATCCGTCCAGGTGCGCGCGCAGATCGGGGTCCACGCCGACGCCGCCGCGCCGATACGTGACGTCCAGCAGCCGCAGATACTGGCGGCACTCCTGGTCGGGCGCCAGCTCGCGGTGGACCTGGAGGCACTCCTCGCGCAGCCGGTCGCGGGCGCGGCCGAGTTCGACGCGCGCGCCCTCCTCGTCCAGGCCCAGGAGTCCTGCGGGTGCCCCCAGCGGTTCGGCCTCGACTTCGGTGTGCCACAGCAGACAGCGGGCCGACTGGGGCAGCCGCTGGAAGGCGCCGGACAGCAGTCGGCGGTCGGCCGGCGGCAGCAGCCGCGCGACAGCGCGCTCGCCGTCGGCGGAGCCGGCGAGCAGCTCGGGGTGGAGCAGTTCGCGGCGCTGGTCGGTGTCCCACTCCCCCGCCACCCGCCGTACGGTGACGAGGAGTTGGGGACGCCAGGCGGAGGTCGGACCGGTCTGGCGCAGGGTCTGTCCGAAGAGCCGGGTGAACGCCGCCGTGGTGAGCATGCCCGCGGCGCGGGACGTGCTGGTGCACAGCCGCGCATAGGCGAAGCCCGCCGCCCAGTGCCGGTCCAGGAGTTCGCCCACCGGATGGAGGGCGGGGGACGCTCCCGTCCACTTCTTCAGTTCGGCGCTCAATTGAGCGTCGGTCAATTCAAGGGGTCGGGCGTTCCCTGGGGAATTCGACAAGCCTGCGTCGTGCACGGCGGCATTCCTCCGGAGGAACATGCGGCATTCAAAGGTCCATACCAAGGGGTAGGCTCCGGGCGCGGCTCTTTCGAAGCGTGCGACGCGAGGGAGCGAGGCACACCTTTGCACAGGTCAGCGACAGGGAACAAGAGTTCACGACGTTTTGCGAGTCGGGTGCGACGCGCGGGAAATTGAACTTGTGTCAGTAAGGCATACGGAAATCATCGCGCGGCCGTCCCCTCGTCCGCTCCGACGGCCATTGGACCGTTCATCCGGTAGGCGCCCGGCGGTGTGCCATAGCGTTCCCGGAACACCCGGTTGAAGTGAAAAGGGCTGGCGAATCCGGAGGCCGCGGCGACCCGTTCCACGGAGAGGTCGGTGCCTTCCAGCAGACGGGCGGCATGGCGCAGCCGCGCCTCGCGCAGGGCGCGCATCGGCGGCTGGCCGAGCTGCCGGGTGAACAGGTGGGTGAACCGGGAGGGCGAGAGCGCCACCTGTTCGGCGAGCGAGCGGACGGTGTGCGGGGCGCCGGGATCGGCGACGATCAGCTCCTCGGCACGCCGGATCCGGGCGTCGACACCGGGCGGGGCCGGCTGCTCGCGCGCGGTCGCGGCGGTGAGCAGGACGACCTCCTCCAGAGCGCACAGAGCGAGTTCACGGGCCGCCGAACCGTGCGCGACGGCAACCCGCTCCCCCTCGGCCCACGAGCCGGGCGGCGCACCGGTACCGGTCCACCGGGCATCGGTGTGCATCCGCCGGAACGCGGCCTCGACACGCTCGTACGGCTCCGGGACCCGCGCGGGCGCCACCTTGACACGGCCGTGAGGCGTCTCGGTCCGGCCCCGCGCCGGCTCCGGCCGCGGCGCGACCACGTACACCCCGTCCCCGGCGCCGTACGGTCGCAGCCAGGCCTGCCATGCCGGGCGGGGCGTGCAGTGCGCCCACCAGAACTCCCAGTGGCCGGCTCCCGGTGCGACGCCGTAGCGGTGGGCGACGCCGGGGGCGAGCACGACGAGGTCGCCCGAGGACGCCAGGGTCTCGGTCGCGCCTTGGCGCAGGTGGCCCCGGCCCGCGGTGGTCCAGGTGAACAGCCAGCTGTCGGCGCCACCCGGACGGTGGACGCCGTACCCCGTCGGCTGGTCGAAGCGGCCGACGACCACGAGGCCGGGCGGCGGGGCCGGGTCGCCGGGCCCGGCGGCAGTCCTGGGCAATTGGTCAGCACGCATGGGCATCCTCCTCGCACGGGCGTCCGCCTAGCGTGACGTACGGATGCCCCTGATCGAAGGAGTGGACGCATGACAGCCACGGACATCGCCGCCGGACTCCGGAGGTTCCGTGCGGACGGGTTCATGGTCGCGCGCGGACTGTTCCGCTACGCCGAGATCGACCGGTTGTGCGCGCGGTTCACGGCACTGCGCGCGGCGGGTCCGGTGCCGGGGCATTTCGAGCCGCGCCCGGCGGACGGTGATCCGCTCCGGGAGTATCCGCGGGTGATGCAGCCGCACGAGATCGACGAGTTGTCGCGGGAGATGCTGCTCGACACCCGGCTGCGCGCGGTGCTCGAGGAGCTGCTGGGCGAGGAGGTGCTGGCGGCGCAGAGCATGTTCTACTTCAAGCCGCCGGGGGCCAGGGGGCAGGCTCTGCACCAGGACAACTTCTATCTGCGGGTCGAACCCGGAACCTGTGTGGCGGCGTGGATCGCCTGCGACGAGATCGACCGTGAGAACGGCGGCCTCGAAGTGGTGCCGGGCACCCATCGGATGGAGCTGTTCTGTCCCGAAGAGGCCGACGCGGGCGTGTCGTTCGCGCGGGAGTACGTTCCGCCGCCGCCGGGCCTCCAGGCCGTGCCGGTCGACATGGCGCCGGGGGACGTGCTGTTCTTCAACGGCAGTCTGGTGCACGGCTCCCAGCCGAACCGCAGCGCCGACCGGTTCCGGCGGTCGTTCATCGGCCATTACGCAGGGCGGTCGACCGAGCGGATCGGCGCGTACTACCGGACCCTGTCGATGCGGGGCGAGCGGATCGCGCTGCCGGAGAGCGCGGGTGCCGGTCCGTGCGGCACGGAGTTCGAGCCGCACGGACCGCACTAGTGCCGCGTCAGGCAACCTTTGCCCGTCAAGGAGCGGCGTCCGGTGCGTGCTCTCGGCGTGCCGGGTGCAAGCCCTCGTACTGGATGTACTTGGGCTTGTGCCCGGTGCGGCG
>NZ_JBSFOK010000042.1:0-83557 GCF_053587635.1 Streptomyces sp. NPDC003635
CAGACGGTTTCACGATCCCCCCACCCGCCGGCACACCGCGGCCATCGCCGAGGGGCGCCTCGACACCCGGCTGGCGGTCGACGGCTCCGACGAACTCGCCGATCTGTCGCACACCTTCAACGAGACGGCCGCCGCCCTGGAGGCCTCCGTCGCCGAACTGCGCGGGATGGAGGCCCGGGCCCGGAGATTCGCGGCGGACGTGTCGCACGAGCTGCGCACCCCGCTGGCCGCCATGTCGGCGGTCACCGACGTGCTCGACGAGGAGGCCGCCCGCCTCGACCCGGACACGGCCACCGCGGTCCGTCTGATCAGCGAGGAGACCGTGAAGCTGGCCCGTCTGGTGGACGACCTGATGGAGATCTCCCGCTTCGACGCGGGCGCCGCGGTCCTGCACCTGGACGAGATCGACCTCGCCGAGTCGCTGCGCCGCACCCTCGTGGCCCGCGCCTGGTCCGACCTCGTGGAGTGCGAGCTTCCGCCGCCCGGCACCCTGCGCGGCCGGGTCGACCCGCGCCGCCTGGACGTCGTGGTCGCCAACCTGGTCGGCAACGCCCTGCGGCACGGCGAACGTCCGGTACGGCTGCGGCTGTTCCCGGGCGGTGAGCGGCTCGCGGTGATCGAGGTGCTCGACCGGGGGTCCGGCATCCCCGAGGACGTACTGCCCCACGTCTTCGAACGGTTCTACAAGTCCGACGCCGCCCGCGTCCGCACCGAGGGCAGCGGCCTGGGCCTCGCGATCACCGCGGAGAACGTCCGGATGCACGGCGGCACCGTCCACGCGGCGAACCGTCCCGACGGCGGCGCCGTCTTCACCGTACGACTCCCGCTGCCCGGCGACGAGTTGACACCGGAGAGTGGGCCATGACTCCTGCACGAAGGTGCGCGCCGTTCCTCCTGGCGGCTCTGTGCGCCCTGACCTCCTGCGGCATCCCCACAACCGGTGTGGTGGAGGCGGGCGGTCCCGCCAGTGGGGTCGTGCCGACGGTCCGGGTCTACTTCGTGGCGGACGGATCGCTGTTGGGCGTCCCACGCCCGATCACGGCGCCGGTCGACGTGCGCAAGGCCCTGGAGGTGCTGTTCCAGGGACCGGGCGAGCTGGAGCGGGCCAAGCGGATCGGGACGGCGCTGCCCCCGCGGACGGGAATGCGGAGCCTGCCCCCGACGCCGGAGGAGGCGCAAGAGGCCGCCCCGGACGACTTCGTGACGGTGACCGAGCGGGAGGACGGGATCACCGTCGAACTGTCCCGCGCGGCGGGCAGGTTGCCCGATCTCGCCGTGGCCCAGATCGTCTGTACGGCGACGGCGGCCCGGCACGTCACCGACCCCCGGGAGGAACCGGTACCGGTGACGGTCGAGGAAGCGGACGGGCGCCCGGTCGACGGCGCCGATGTGCGGTGCCCCGAGGGCTAGCGGCACGCTCGTCGGCAACAAGGATGAGGGGCCGTCTCAGATGTTCTGAAACGGCCCCTGACCCACGACTTCGCAAAGTCGGGACGACAGGATTTGAACCTGCGACCCCTTGACCCCCAGGAGTGAGGGCCATAGGAACCTGCGCATAAGAGGCAGAACTAGGGTGCAGGACGTGCTTTCTCGCGCGTATTGTTCAGAGTCGCGAGCACCGTGTGGTCTTCATGGCAGCGGTGACAGCGTGGGTATCTGCCTGCTGTAGGCCCGCAGGTGTCGGACGGATCATCGACGCGAAGAATCGGGGCCGCCAGGCACTGTTCCCGCGTCCGGTCGGCCGACGGGGAGGGCAACCTCACCACGCGCCCTCCTTGCGCTCGGCCAGCCTGCGCAGATCATCGAACGAGAGCAGATCTTGGAGCCCCGACGGCAGTGGCAGCCCAGTCTCCGCCTTCGCCGCTGCGGCCGCCTTGTCGAGCATCTGGGCGAGTCGCCCGCACAGTTTGCTCGGCGGCAGCTCCCGGATCTCCCCGATCCTCGGGAGCTGGAGCTCCCGCAGGTACTTCGTCGCCTCCTCCATGCCACGGATTCGTTCCAGGAGGACGTAACAGATCTCCGGGGCCTCCGCTGTCTCCGCCATCTGGGTCTGCCTGTTTACGTTGCCCATCGACTTGGCGAGGCTCACCAGCGCGTATCCCGCGCGGGACGCGTCGAGGTTGAAACCCACCCGGTCGTCCAGCGCCAGGGCCGCAAGACCCGCGGACGTCTGGGCCTGACCGACACCCCGCAGGCAGACGGAGTACTCCACGAGGAACCCCCTTATGTGGCGACGGTAGTCCCGATACTCACTCAGATGGGGGGCCAGTTCGCGGCCGTAGGTGAGGGCCTTGGCCCTGTCCTCCATCCGCATCGCCCGCAGGAGCGAGACCCTCGACTCCAGGACATCGATCCCGGTGCCCACAACCGCGCCCTTGGCGGCCCAGACCGCCTCGGGGCCGCGGAGATGGCGGGACAGCAGATAGGCGTCGCGGTAGCCCTCGTCGTCGGTGGCGCCGGCCACGAACAGGCTTCCACCCGCCTGCCCTACCAACTCGTAGACCTTCTGGGAACCCCCCTCCTTCTCCAGCGCCCTGACGACAATGGCGGCGATGGACGGGTGCCGGCAGTACACACGGTTTCCGGCGATCGTCACCGCTGCCTCCCGGCCGAGGGTCTTGAGGATCTTCCCGTCCGCGAAGACCGTGTCGAGTCCGACCATGGCAGCGATGACCGCCCTGCTGGCCCCCCTGCCCCGATTGCCGTCCTTGTCGAGCACATGCTGCATCAGGCAGATCCCTGCGAACACGTCGCCTAGATCCAGGGAGTCCGTCAGCCTCACCTGGCGCAGTTTGCGCAGGAGGTCCTCCACCCGGTCGCTGAGGCCCGACCCATAGCGGACGTCCAGCACCGCGCCGAAGAGAGTATTCCCCTGCTCGGCCATCACGCCCGCCGAGTCGATCAGCCGGTCCCGGGCCTCGCCGGCGTCGGAGGTGTGTGCAGGCAGCAGCCCGTTTCGCTCCCACGCCGCTGCGAGATTCTGAGCATCCTCGCGGGTGATGCCGTGGAAGAGGATGTCCTCAAACGACAGGCGCAGGTGCGCAGCCCTCTGCCACCACAGGCGGTCGTGGCTAGCGAGCAGGAAGGCGACGCCGGACCCCTCGCGGGCCCAGACGTCCTTCGTGGCAACGAGATCGTCCATAATCAAGTCCGCCTCGTCGACACAGATCAACGTCCTCCCCAAGGAGCCGGCCTCTTTCAGCCACTCCTCGGTGATGGCGGGCGCGCCCGGTTCCCGCCACAGCACATGCCACTCGGGCCGCGCCGCCGCCACAACGACGGCGACCTGACGTACAGCAAGCGACTTGCCCTCGCCGAGCGGACCGATAGCCACCGCACCGCCGCCGCCACCGGCGTCGAGCACCCGGTCCAATTCCTCCCTCAGCCGCACCGTGGGACTAAGGAGTGGCCACCGCCCCGGCTCCGCGTCCGCCCACTCCGGCTGACGGCCTTCAACGAACGCCGAGGGCTGGTACGACGAGGTGCCACGGGGCTGGCGTGGCACCCGCGAGTAGCCGAATGGTGCGGCCTCCTCCGATTCCGCCTCCGCGCCGTCAGCGAGGTCATCCGAAAAGAGGGAGTGCCCGTCCACACCGAGGTAGAGGCTGAAGCCCGGAGCCTCCACCAGTTCCTTCAGTGGACCGTCGCCGACGACGACCGCCACGTCCGATTCGTACGCCGCCCAAAGCACCTGGGCCTGAAGGGAATCGGCGTCATGGATGACCCTGCTCCGCAGGCTATTCATGAAACCGTCCAGCCACCCGCTGTATCCGACGACCAGGACGACGGAATCGATCAGGAGCCGCTGCAGGAGCTGGTCCAGCCTGGGGCGCGGCGCGGTGATACGCGTGGGGGCGTTGCTGGTGGCCGCGCCGGTCCAGTGGCCGTGGATGTGCAGGACCGGCTGGAAGACGAACTGCTTCAACTGCTCGATCGTCGGCGCAGCGTCTGTGGGCACGGGGTAGGCCATCGACTCGATGCCCTCCCGACGCAGGGCGATCTCGATCAGGGGATCGAAGTTCGTGGTGATGATGGGGCCGCGCACCCGGCCATTCAAGCCGGAGAAGAAGCGAGCGAACCGCTCATATCCCGGCGGCATCCGCCAGGTTCCGTCCCGTTCAAGGTCCTGACATTTCTCCCTGTCGTTCGCGACCGCGGCCACGTCCTCCGGCCGCACGTCCTCGCAAGCCCGCAGTACGGCCGCTCGGATCGCGCGCATCACGGCGTGCTCGCCGACCATCCTCGTCAGCATCGCTGCGGCATTCTGGTACTTGAGGCCGGGATTAGGCTCCCGGGCGAGCGTCTCGTCGAAGCGGTCCCGGCCGCGCGGCGGGACATGCTCGCGGAACATTGTCGTCAGTTCCGGGACACCTGGCAGCACGGCGCTGCTGATCCCCGAGCCGAACACCGTGATGAGACGACGGTCAGCCTCCTGCGCCATCACTTCGAGGCGAATCCTGAGGTCGTCCACATCTCCGATGTCGATAGGATGCATGAAGCAGATGAAACCACACGGGCAGTCAGGAATACGGCTCTTGGCACCGCCCCGGAGCTCAAAGGGCGGTTGGCCATCCGCCACGACCGACGGTACATCAAGTACTGTGCTCTGCCACGGTCAGTAGTGTCGCTTCTGTCCAGGAGAACCGCGCCGCACCCATGGCGGCACACGGAGAGACAAGGCTGGGATGACACCTCTGCACTTGGGCGTCATGATGGTGTTCACCGTCTCCGGCATAGTGTTGCAGATCTGGTCGTCGCAGCCCCAACGGGCCGCGCAGCAGTACGCGTTGCAACTACCAGTGATTCTTCTTTACTCCCTAGCGGCCGCGTTCTTTCTCTTCTCGGTCTTCCCCGACTCCATGGCCGAAGGACGGGCCCTCGGATTCACCATTGGGGGCGCGGCAGGCTTCGCCGCCTTCTTCATGCTGGCGAGCTTCACCTGGCTGAGCAGGACTCGTCGGCGGGACGAACTGGCGGGGCAGGTCAAAAGGCTGCTGCGGGAGAACACCGCACTGCGCCGCCGGGTGTCGGCCAGCCAGGCCAGCGGCGGCCAGCCGCGCGTCCTGAGCGAGTGCACGAGGTACGAACTGTCCCTACGTGACAGCCGAAAGCACCGGGTCGGAATGGTCACCGGCAACCTCGCCAACGTTCTCGGGACGGACGTCTGGGTCAACCCGGAGAACACCCGCATGGAGATGTCGCGCGTTGACGAACCCACGGTCTCCGCCACGATCCGCTACAACGGTGGTGTTCGCGACAGCGCCGGGCACCTGACCCATGACGCCATCAGCCTGGAACTAGCGAAACAGATGACCGACCGCACCCATGTCGCTCCCGGCCAGGTCCTGGTCACCGGCTCCGGGGAACTGGAGGAGACCCACCAGGTACGGCGCATCGTGCATGTGGCCGCCGTCGAGGGTGAACCGGGCTCCGGTTTCCGCCAGGTGATGGACCTGGAGCGATGCGTCCGCAACATTCTCACCGAGGTCGACCGCGTGTCCGCCGACGGCCCGACACTCCGCTCCGTCGTCCTGCCCCTCCTCGGAACCGGCGGAGGCAACAGCGACTTGGAAGCCACGGTGACGAGGCTTCTGTCGGCGACGGTCGACTACTTCCACTCCCACAAGGGCTCACGCATCCGCGTGGTGTACCTCCTTGCGTACACGGACGTACAAGCGGCGCTGTGCAGGGACGCGCTCGACAGGGAAGCAGCGTTGGCTGGGGACTGAGATGAATCACGGATTCCTGCCCGCTCGTGTCGGTCGGGCGGTGTGCCAGGCGTCCTAGATCGCCGTGCAGATCCTGCACAGGGGTGGCAAGTCGGCTGCCGGGCATCGATGACGAGAGCGCTGGGCAGTGCAGGCGGCAGGTTCTCGGGGGTCATCGTGGTAGAGCCGCGGCCATCGAGAATGCGGCAACGATTGCGGGGCATGCGCTCCAGCCCGCGGTGGCCAGCTCGTCGATCGCAAGCAATACGTCCTTCTCCTCGGCCAGGGCGGCGCGGATGCCAGCGCGCTTGACCGATGGCATGCCACCGTTCAGACCAGCGAAGTGATGCCACGCGTGGTGAGGGCTTGGGCAAGCAGGCATGTCTGGCCGCGGTTGCTGCGGAAGCCGCGGGCGGTGCCGACTGGTGGAGGTGTTCGACGAGGTTGGTCACTGTCAGGCTGCAGCAACCGCGTCGGGGGCATCCACGATCTCCGTCGGGATCAGCTCGTTGCGGCGGGCGTGGTGGGCGAGCTACCGGCAAGGCAGTCGGACAGTCGCGCGTGCGGATATCAGTCCCTGGAAAGCGGAAAAGCAGGCAAGTCAACGGGGTCGCAGGGCGCACCTTGACTGGGTCAAGGTGCGCTTCGGGACTGTGCAAGTGGGCTGGTCCCCAAGAATGATCAAAAGGCCGTGTCAGATTCTCTCTTACACGGCCCCTGACCCACGACTTCGCAAAGTCGGGACGACAGGATTTGAACCTGCGACCCCTTGACCCCCAGTCAAGTGCGCTACCAAGCTGCGCCACGTCCCGGTGCGCCCTTCTCGCGGTGAACCCGCGAGAACGCGCAGGTAAACCTTACCGTATGCGGCCGGATGCTCCCGTCTGCTCAGGTGTGCGCGCCGGTGGCGGGACCGGCGCGGACAGGCGGGCGGGACGGGTGGCCGGGACCAGCAGCGCGGCCAGGGCGGCGGCCAGGCAGAGCACCGCGAGCAGGGCGAAGCCGTGGGTGTAGCCGTCGGCGTGGGGCAGGCCCGACGGCTGGAGGCTGCTGGTGACCAGGACGCTGGTCACCGCGGCGCCGATGGAGCCTCCGATGGTGCGGATGTTGGCGTTCATGCCGGTGGCCGCGCCGGTCTGGTCCGGCGGGACGCTGCCCACGATGAGGTTGGCCATCGAGGCGAAGGCGAGCCCGATGCCGAGGCCGAACACGCCCGCGACGAGGCCGACTTGCCACCGCTCGTCGTGCCAGAGGGTGAGGAAGCCGCAGGCCAGTGCACCGAGCGCGGCGCCGGAGGTGAGCAGTGCCTTGGCGCCGACGATCGGCTGGAGGCGGCCGCCGAGCACACCGGAGAGGAACATCGCCACCAGCATCGGCAGCATGAGCAGCCCGGACTCGGTGACACTGGCGCCGAAGCCGTACCCGGCCGAGCTCGGGGTCTGCACGAAACCGGGGAGGAAGGACCAGATCGCGTACATGCCCGCGCCGAACAGCAGGGCCGCGGTGTTGGTGGTCCGGACGGCGGGCAGCCGCATCACCTTCAGGTCGATCAGCGGGCTGCGGGAGCGGGCCTCCGAGGAGAGCCACAGGGCGAACAGCACGAGCGCGGCGGCGAACAGGCCGAGCACCCGGGCCGAGCCCCAGCCCCAGACGCTCGCCTGGCTGATCGGCAGCAGGAGGGCGACGAGCCAGGCGGACAGCAGGACGGCACCGAGCCAGTTGACGCTGCCCCGGGCCCGGGTGGCCGACTCCGGGACGTAGCGCAGGGCGATCAGCGTGGTCACGGCGACCACGGCGACCGGGATCCAGAACAACCAGCGGTAGTCGAGGGCGGTGACGATGGGTCCGGCCGCGACGATGCCGACGCCGCCGCCCGCGGCGATCACGGCGGAGAGGTTGCTGATGCTGCGGGCGACCTCGCCGGGGGCGAACTCGTCCCGGATGATCCCGAAGGACAGCGGGAACAGGGCGCCACCCACGCCCTGGACGACCCGGGCGACGATCAGGACACCGATGTTCGGCGCCAGCGCGGCGAGCAGACAGCCGAGCGCGACCACGAACAGGACGGCGACGAGGGTGCGCTTCTTGCCGACGAGGTCGCCGACGCGGCCGAGGATCGGGGTGAACACCGAGGCGGACAGCAGATACGCGGTCATCACCCAGGTCGCGGTGGACTGGGAGGCGTGCAGGGCCTGCTGGACGGTCGGCAGGGCCGGCGCGATCAGCGACTGGAGCATGGAGAACACGGCGGCACCGGTCGCGAGGACGACGAAGGTGAGCCGCGTGGAGGAGCGGGGCATGAGGGGGCCTCTCCGGATTTGTTAAAGTGGAGGTGCCCCTCCACTCTAGCGGAGGCACCCCTCCACTTCAATTCGATGTCGAGGATGCCCTCCGGTTCGACCGATGCCCCGGGAGGCAGCCGTGACCGCCCAGCCGTTCCCCGTCAGCGAGATCGTCGCGGCCCGGCGCCCGCACCGTAAGGACGCCGCCCGCAACTACGACGCCCTCCTCGCGGCCGCTCGCGAGGCCTTCGCGGAGAAGGGCGCGGAGGCGTCCCTGGAGGACATCGCCCGGCGCGCGGGGGTGGGCATCGGCACCCTCTACCGGAACTTCCCGACCCGACGCGACCTCTTCGAGAGCGTCTACGCGGGTGAGGTGAACGACCTGGTCCAGGTCGCGCAGGAGGTCGCCGGGCTCGAGCCGTGGGAGGCCCTCACCACCTGGCTGGGACGGTTCACCGGCTACATGGTCACCAAGCGGGCCGTGCGCGAGGCGCTGGACGACCAGTCGGAGATCTTCGACGCCTGCCGTGACTCGATGTACGGCGCGGGCGGGCCACTGCTGGAACGGGCACAGCGGGCGGGCGTGGCGCGCGAGGACATGGACTTCAGCGATCTGCTGCGCCTGGTCGCGGGCGTCACCGCGACGACGTTCACGGACGACGCGCAGCGCGACCGCGTGCTCGCGATCGCGCTGGACGGCGTGCGTACCGCACGCTGACGTCGCCGACCGTCCCCCGGGGCGGTCGGCGACCGTGTGCTCAGGCCGGCGGTACGACCCCCAACCGGCCCGCCGCCTCCGTCAGTTCACGCCACACCTTCGGCGCGACCGGCACGCCCTGCTCGCCCCGCTCGGCGGCCACCCCGGCACTGCGCTCGCCGGGGTAGTACACGCCGTTCTCGCTGGGGAGCCCCTTGAGGGTGGCCAAGGTCTCGTCGACCCCGGCCGTGAAAGCGCCCGGGTCCCCGAAGGCCGCCGGGTCCACGGCGATGAGCAGGGCGTTCTGCCGGTGCCCCCGCCCTCGCGGGTCGTCCGAGTGGAAGGCGGCGAAGATCGGCGCCCCCACCAGCACACTCGTCAGCAGCTCGAAGGCCAGCGACATGCCCGAGCCCTTGGCACCGCCGAGCGGCAAGGGCATCACCGCCTTGTCGGGGTCGGTGGTCGGGGTGCCGTCCTCGGCGGCCGCGGCACCCTCCGGGAGGGGGGTGCCGTTCGCCCTGGCCTGCTTGATCTTCCCCAGCGCGATGGTGGCGGTGGCCATGTCGAGCAGCAACGGCGCGTGCTCCTTCGCCGGTACGGCGATGGCGAGCGGGCTGGTGGCGACGGCGGCGCCCTTGACGCCGGTGTAGCCCATGTTGGGCATGCCGGCCACGAACCCGAGTCCGATCAGGCCCTGTTCGGCGATCCGGGACACGTAGTAGCCGATGGCCCCCGTGTGCACGGTACGGCGCACGCCCACCGAGGCGATGCCGGCGGCCCTGGCCCGCCGCACCGCCTCGTCGGCCGCGGCGCTGAGCGCGACCGGTCCCGGGGCGCGGTCGGCGTCCAGGACGGCGGCTGCCGGGGTGGTCGACTCGACCCTGATCTCGGCCCGCGGGTTGGCCACCCCCTTGGCCAGCAGCTCCAGATAGGCGGGCACCCGGGCGATGCCGTGCGAGTCGACACCGCGCAGCGCGGCCCAGACGAAGACGTCGGCGGTGGTACGGGCGTGCTCGGCGCTCAGGCCGCCCCGCTCCAGCAGGGCCGCGGAGAAGGCCCGCAACTCCCCCGCGGGCACGAGCTTCCGGTCGGACATAGGACTCCTTGTTCAGCGGGTGACGAGAACGTCGACGACGGCCGTGGTGCCCTCACCGACGGCCTTGAGGGCACGCTCCAGGGCAGGCCCCAGCGCGTCCGGCGCGTCGACCGTCTCGGTGTGCATCCCGAACGGCTCCGCGAAGCCCGCCAGCCGGGGCAGCCGGTGCAGATCGGTGCCGAGCCACTCCCCCGTCGCGGCGGCGGCGCCCTCGGGGTAGAAGCGACGGTGGTTGAGGTTCATCGACTTGTAGACACGGTTGTTGAACACGAGGATCAGCAAGGGGAGTTCGTACGCCGCGGAGGCGTCGTAGGAGGGGATCACCGGGTTGTAGGTGAAGGCGCCGTCGCCGATGGTGAGGACCACCGGGCGCTTCCGCGCGGCGAGTTTGACGCCGAGCGCGACCGCCATGCCCTGGCCGAGTCCGCCCTGGACGTAGAAGTACGAGTCGGGGGCGGAGGTCCGCAAGTGCCGTTTGACCACGCGGCTGTGGGTGATGGTCTCGTCGACGACGACCGCGTCCCGCCCCTCCAGCAGCCGCCGCAGGGTCGCGGCCACCAGGACCGGGTCGATGCCCTCGGCCCCCTCCGCCTTCGCCTCGGCCGCCGCGAGCGCCGCCTGCTCCTCGGCGTGCCGCGCCTCCTGTGCCGTACGCCTGGCGGTCACCGTCACCGGGTCCAGGTCCTTCGCCCGCTTGGCCAGCTGGCGCAGGGTGTTGGCGACGTTGCCCTCCAGGTACCGGTCAGCGAACAGCACTTGGTAGGTGATGTGCGGGCGCTGCGGCACCTCGTCGACGACGACGATCCGTGCCTTCGCGGGCCGGCGCGAGGGCGGGTAGAAGGGGGCTCGGCAGTTCACCAGCAGGATCAGGTCGGCCTCGTCCATCCACGGGCCGATGTCTCCGCCCGCGTGCAGCGGATGCGTGCGCGGGAAGTTCCCGCACACCGCCGAGTCCGGCTCGACGACCGGGATGTTCCAGGCCTCGGCGAAGGCGAGCAGCGCCTCCCAGCCGCCCGCCTCCCGGCCGGCGGTCTCCGTGACGATCACCGGGTTCGCGGCCTCGCGGATCATTTGGGCCACCGCGTCGGCCTCTTCGGGCGAGCTGTGCGTGGAGCCGGGCGGCACGACCGGCTTCGCCTCGCGGCCGTCCCACTCCTCCAGGAGGATCTCCAGCGGGATGTTCAGGTACGCCGGTCCGGCGGGGGCGCGCCAGGCCAGCTCGGCCGCGCGAGTGATCATCGCGGGCAGTGTGTGGACGCTCGCCGCCTCGTTCGCCCACTTGGCGAACGGCTGGGCGACGCCGTGCGGGCCGCCGACGATCGACAGGTTGCGGTACCACTGGCCGCCGGGGTCCTTGCCGGGCCCGTCGCCGTAGGTGGCCGACTCCGAGGAGGTGACGACCATCGGCACGCCCGCGAGCAGCGCGCCGTGCACGGCCATCGAGCCCTGGAGCAGGCCGGGCGCCGCGTGCAGCAGCACGCCCTGCGGACGGCGGGTGACCAGGCCGTAGCCGGTGGCCATGCCCACGGCGACCGTCTCGTGGGTGAGGTCGAGATAGCCGGGGCAGGGCAGGCGGTCCCGGTGGTGCCGGGCCAGCGACTCCCACACCGGGGCCCATTCGGACCCCGATGCGCAGAAGACGTAGTCGGCGCCGGCGGCGGTGAAGGCGGCGACGGCGGCGTCACCGCCGTCCAGGTGCGCGGTGTCGGTCATGTCAGCCCTCGATCGGCCAGTTCAGGACCTCGGAGATACCCCGGCCCATGATCCATTCGAGCTCGTCGGGGGTGAAGTCCCAGTGCTTGGTGAACTGCTCGATGGTGTCGGTGTAGGTGATGCCGTGGCCGAGCAGCCGGGTGATGTCGGTGCCGTAGAAGCAGCGCTGCGGGCCCATCCTGTCGACCATCTCGCGCACGTACTTCTGGATGTTGTTGTTGGGGAAGGAGTGCGTCGAGTAGCCGGGCAGCGCCGAGACCTTGACGTAGATGTTCGGGTGGACGGCGAGGTCGGCGGTCTCCTGGACCCAGTAGCCGATCGCGTCGTCGACGCAGCGGGCCATGATGCCCATGTGGTCGATGATGATCCTCAGCTCGGGGTGCTTCTCGGCGATCTCCCCCAGCTCCCGCTTCCAGACGGGCGCGTGGACCATGGTGGGGATGCCGAGCTCCTCGGCGATCGGCCAGTACCAGTCGTTGGTGCCGTCGATCATCCAGTTCCGGTCGATCGGCCGGTGGAAGGTGAGGCGGGTGCCCTTCACATGCGGGTTCTGGGCGAAGTCCTTGAGCATCGCCTTGCCCTCTTCGGGCTTGTTCTGCGGGATGCGGGCCATGATGCCGAACCGGTCCGGGTGCGCCTCGCAGGCCTCGAGCGCGTAGTCGATGCGGTCGCCCTCCCAGGACGGCGGCAGGATCAGCGCCCGGTTGACGCCGGCCTCGTCCATCAGCTCCAGGGCCTCCTCGTAGGAGAAGGGATCCTCGCGGTGGCCGTTGAGGCGGATCCGCTCGCGGGCCCCGGGCACCCATGGGCGGTCCGGGGTCTCTTCCTTCCAGATGTGGATCTGCGTGTCGACGACGAACATGGCCTCAACTCTTTCTGTCGAACAGGGCGGTGGGGGCTTGCGGAGGGAACGCTAGGCGGGGCGTGAGCGCTTGCCGAGACCTTGGGGCGCAAGCTGTTGTTGCGCGAAATACGGCTCTACGCAGGGCATTCACTGTTTGCCCGAGCCGTCGCCGAACACGGCGCCGACGATGTGCTCGGCGATGGCCATGGAGGCCGTGGCGGCCGGTGAGGGCGCGTTGCGCACGGCGGTGACCCGGCCCGCCCGGTGGATGCGGAAGTCGTCCGCGAGGGTGCCGTCCCGGTCCAGCGCCTGGGCCCGTACGCCGGCGCCGCCGCGCACCACGTCCGCGACACCGACGGCGGGCACGTACAGGCTCGCGTCCCGCATGAACGCCCGCCGGGAGAGCGAGCCGCGGTACTCCTTGACGCCGGTACGCCAGTGCTGGGCCGCCATCCGCCAGGCGCCGGGGTAGGCGGCGAGGCCGGCGAGGTCCCGCGGCGAGACCTTGCTCAGCCGGTAGCCCTCCCGGGAAAGAGCCAGCACGGCGTTGGGGCCGACCTCGACGGTGCCGTCGACGCGCGGGGTGAAGTGGACGCCGAGGAAGGGGTAACGGGGATCGGGCACCGGGTAGACCAGGCCGCGGACCAGGTGCGTCTTCTCCGGCCTGAGCAGCATGTACTCGCCCCGGAAAGGGATGATCCGCGGTTCCGCACGGTCCTGGGCGAGCCTGGCGACGGAGTCCGAGTGCAGTCCGGCGCAGAGGATCAGCCGGTCCACCCGCACCCGGTCGCGTGCCGAGGCCACCTCGATCCCGCCGGGCACCTCGGTGATCGCGGTGACGGGGAAACCGAGCCGTACCTCGCCGCCGGAGTCCTCGATGTCCTTGGCGTACTCGCGGGCGATGGCCTTGTAGTCGGTGATGGCGGTGCGCGGCGAGTGCAGTGCAGCGATGCCGCCGGCCTCGGGCTCGATCTCGCGGATCTCCTGCCGGGAGACCCTCCTGAGCTCGGGCACATGGTTGGTGCGGGCCCGCTCGTAGAGGTTCTCCATCCGGCCCAGCTCGTCCTCGCGGACGGCTGTCACCAGCTTGCCGACCTCCTCGTACGGCAGCTTCCGTTCCTGGCAGTACTCGCGCAGCAGGGCGACTCCGCGCACGGTCAGCCGCGCCTTGAGGCTGCCCGGGGCGTAGTAGATCCCGGCGTGCACCACACCGGAGTTGTGGCCGGTCTGGTGGACGGCGACCTCGTGTTCCTTCTCCAGCACCACGACACGGGTGCCGGGTCGGCGCAGGGCGATCTCGCGGCCGGTGGCCAGACCCACGATGCCCGCGCCGACGATGCCGATCGTCTCGTCAGCCATGACGCCTCCCTCGGGTCAGTAGTGGATGGCGACGGTCTTGACGCGCGTGGAGAAGCGCAGGACCTCCTCGCCCTGCTCCTTGTAGGCGGTGCCGGAGTCGTGGAACCCGCCGAAGGGCAGGTGCACGTCCCAGCCGGTGGTCGTGGTGTTGACGGCGACCTGGCCGCACTCGGCCTCGTCGGCGAACCGGTACGCCCGCGACAGATCGCGGGTGAAGACGGCGGCGGCGAGCCCGAACCCCGAGTCGTTGACGGCCTCGACGGCCTGCGTGAAGCCCGGGACCGCGCGCACCGCGAGGACCGGGCCGAAGACCTCCTCGCGCCAGATCGCCATGTCGGGGGTGACGTCGCCGAGGACGGTCGGCAGGACGTAACAGCCGTGGGCGCGCTCCGGATCGGCCGCTCCCCCGGTCAGCACGGTGGCGCCCTCCTCGACGGCCCGGCCGATGGCGGCGAGGACCGAGTCGCGCTGCCGGGGGCCGGCCAGCGGGCACATCGTGGTCGCCGGGTCGGTGCCCGGGCCGACGGTCAGCGACTCGACCTCGGCGAGCAGCAGCCGTACGAAGTCGTGGTGGACGGGACGTTCGACGAGCACCCGGCTGGTGGCGGTGCAGCGCTGGCCCGCCTGTCCGAAGGAGGCGGCGGCCACGGCCTTGGCGGCGGCGGGCAGGTCGGCGTCGGCGAGGACGACGGAGGCGTTCTTGCCACCGAGTTCGCCCTGGAAGCGGACGTTGCGGTCGGCCAGACGGCGGCGGATGCGGTTGCCCACGGCGTTGGAGCCGGTGAAGGTGACGCCGACGATCCGGGGGTCGTCGAGGAGGGCCTCCTCGATCTCGGCCGTACGGCCGGTGATCACGTTCAGGACCCCGGCGGGCAGGCCCGCGTCGTGCAGGGCGCGGGCGAAGTGCAGCCCGGAGAGCGGGGTTTCGGTGGCTGGCTTGAAGACGGCCGCGTTGCCGGTGGCCAGCAGCGGGGCGAGCTTGCGGGCGGGGGTGATCAGCGGATCGTTCCACGGGCTGATCACCAGGAGCACGCCGATGGGCTCGCGCTGGGTGTGGGTGCGGGTGTCCGGGCGGACGTCGTGCAGCAGGGTGCCGTAGCCCTGGCGGGCGAGTCCCGCGTAGTAGTCGAGGAAGTCGGCCGCCTTGCCGGTCTCGCCGCGCGCCTCGGCCAGGGTCTTGCCGTTCTCGGCGGTGACGTCGGCGGCGATCTCGTCGAGGCGTCCGCGGATCAGCCGGGCCGCCTCGGTCATGATCCGGGCCCGCTCGAAGGGGCTGGTCCGCTTCCAGACCGCGAAGCCGCGCTCGGCGTGGTCGTAGGCGCCGGTGACGTCCTTGGCGGGGAGGGCGGGGACCCGGGCGAGGGGTGCTCGGACGTCGGTCGGATCGTGGACGTCGATCCACTCTCCGGACGTCACCCACTCTCCGCCGACGAGTGTTTCCAGGGTGCGCATGGAGTTCACTTCTCTTCTCTCAGACATTGGTTGCGCCCGGTGGGCGGGTTCTCCGTGCTGGAATCGGCGGCACCACCGCACCTTCGAGCTCTGGGGAAAGCCCATGCCGTACGCCGTCCTCGCCCACTACCGCTGTGCGCCCGCCGATGAAGTCGTGGTGCGGGAAGCGCTGTTGAGGATGCGGGAACTCACCCGGCGGGAGCCCGCGAATCTCGTGTACGAGGTGCATGCGGAGGCCGACCGGGCGGGCGGCTTCGTGTTGTACGAGGTCTACGCGGACCGGGCGGGGTTCGAGGCCCACGCAGCGGCCGACCACTTCGACGAGTTGATCGTCCGGACGGTACGGCCGCTGCTGACCGAGCGCACGGTCACGTTCGCCGAGTTGCTTCAGAACTCGTTGCCCCAGCAGTAACGGGCGATCGTCTCCACCAGCACCAGCTTCCGCCGCTGCTGCTCGGCCGTGAGCAGGGGCTTCGCCGCCGTGTCGGCGAAGCCCCTGGACGGCGACACGGCCATGTCCTCGATGTCCTTGAGCTCGGCCGCCGCGTCGATCCGCGTCATCACGGTGTCGATGTCCTCCAGCTCCGGCACCGTCGCGTCCACGACTCCCAGGCACACGTCCCGGTCCTCCGGCAGCGGCCGGAGAAGGTCCAGTTCGGCCCGGGTGCCCTGGTCGTACGGCAGCACCCAGCGGTCGGCCGGGACTTCGGCGTACATCCGCTCCACCCGGGCGCCGTCCACCTCGGCCGGTGCCGTCCAGCCCGGACAGACTCCGATGCGGACGCCCTCGGGACGCTCGTCGAGCCGTACCGCCACCGCCTCGACGGCCAGCGCTTCCTCGAAGGTGAGGGGCGCGTCCGCGGGCCAGTCGAGCAGCAGCGGGTTGTTCAGCTGGACCAGCCGGACCCCGCGCGACACCAACAGCTCGATCTCGGCATGGACGATCTCCGCCAGGGCCTCGGCGAGTTCACGCGCCGACGCCGGGCCCAGACCCGGCTCGTACGTGGTGGCGGCCAGGTACGCCGGGGACGGCAGCGATGCCTTGGGGGCGACGACCGTCAACTCGGCCAGGCGCCCCGCCCAGTCGGCGAGGAGCGGAACGCCGCCCGGCTTGGGCAGGGATTCCGCCACCCAGCGCGGGAACCCGTCGACGATCTCGTCGGTACGGCGAAACCCTGACACTCCGTCAAGGACGGCGCAACGGAAGTCCGCACGAGGGAAGTCGCCGTCGGTGACCACCGTGGAGCGGAGCTTGCGCTGGTAGGCCACCACCTCCTGGATCGCCTCGTCGAGGGAGTCGGGGGCGAGGCCGGCGGGCCGGACCAGGCTGCCGTGGTGATCGATGCGGTAGTTGAACGTGTCCGCCATGATCAGTCCTTCCCGGGCTCGGCCGGCTGCGGAGCCGCGACGCCCCAGGCGGCGAACTCCAGCTCGTAGCCGAGGGATTCCAGCACGTCCTCGGCGATCTTCTGGTCCTCGGCGGCGGTGCCGCCCGCGATCCCCAGGCCGCCGATGATCTCGCCGTTCTTCTTGATGGTGACGCTGCCCTCGGTGGCCATGATCGGCATGGCCGCGCCGGGGAGCTGGGAGAGCTGGGAGAAGAAGACGGGCTGGCTCTCCTGCCACTTCTTCAGCATGGTGCCGGGGCGTTGCATGATCGCGGCGGTGTAGGCCTTGGCGCGGGCTATGTCGGGGGTGAGGGGGCGCGCTCCGTCGGGACGGCGGATGGCGATCGGGAAACCGCCGGCGTCCACGACCGCGACGCTGACTGCCTTGCCGATCTCCTGGGCGCGCTGCTGGGCGGCGGCGAGGATCTCCTCGGCGGCGTCCAGGGTGAGGGTGGTCATGCGGCTTCCTTCGATGGGGTCAGGGTGCGGCGCAGACGGGCGACGGCCGCGTTGTACTTCTGCGGCGTCTCCCAGTACATGGAGTGCGGGGCGCCTTCGACGATCTCCAGGTGCGATCCGGGGAGGAGTTGGTGGGCGCGGGTCACTGTCCTGACGCTCAGGACGGCGTCCTTCCCGCCCGCGAGGAAGGCGACCCGGACGCCCGAGTCCTGGATCTCCTCCAGGGTCGGGCCGTCGGTGTCGAGGTTGCGCAGGTCCTGCATCCTGGCGACGTTGAACGTGCCCATCTGCTGGAACAGGAAGGTCAGGTCGGCGCGCTCCCGCTGGAACGGCTTGGTGAGCAGCCGGTCGATCACCGGGAGCTCGACGGCCTCGGCCCGGTCGGCGGCGGCGAGCTCCTTCAGCTCCGGGTGGCTGATGCCGCCCAGGGAGTGGCCGAGGACGACGGACGAGACCCGGTCGGGGCGCGCGAGGCCCGCCCGCAGCGCGGCGACCGAGCCGATCGACTGACCGACCAGCATGACGTCGGTCAGCTCCTCGGCGTCCAGGACGGCGACCACGTCACCGGGGAAGTCCTGGCCGTCGAAGTCGCAGGAGTCGGACTTGCCGAAGCCACGCAGGTCGAGCGTGACGACCGTGAACTCCTCGCGCAACGCGGCCACTTGCTGCCACCAGGCGGCATGGTGGCCGCCGCTGCCGTGCACGAACAGGATCGCCGGGCCGCTGCCGTGGCGCTCGTAGTAGATGGCGGTGCCGTCGGAGTCGACGATGGGCATGAGATGAACTCCCTCATGTGCAGGGTCAGTTCGGGCGCTTGGCGTGGTAGACGAGCTCGATCATGGTGTGGTCGGGGTCGTGGATGTAGCAGAACTTGGACTGGTTCTCGGGGCGCTGGACGGGCCGGGTGTGCCGGATGCCCAGCTCCTTCAGGTGCTCCAGGAACTCGTCCCAGTCGTCGACCTCGACGGCGAAGTGATAGGGCGCCATGCGCTCCATCTCCTCGACCGGGGTGAAGTGCAGATCGAAGTTGCCCCGGGTCATCAGCACCACGCGGGTGTTGGACTTGGGCATGATCCGCTTCATCCCGAAGACCTTGGCGTACCACTCGGCGGTGCGGTCGGGGTCGGTCGTGGGGAAGTTGACGTGGTGGATGTAGCGGGGTGCGTTGCTCATGCTCGGTTCCCTTCGCTTTGTACGGGGTTGGACAGCACGCCGATGCCGCTTATCTCGATGTCCACGGTGTCGCCCGGCTCCAGCTGACAGGTCGACTCGGCGCCCATCCACAGCACGTCGCCCGGGTGGAGGGTGAGGTGCCGGGTCATCTCGACGATGTGGTCGAAGGGGTCGTGGACCATGTCGCCGGTGCGGAACTCGGAGTGGACCTCGCCGTTGAGCCGCAGCGTCGTCGTCTGGGCGAGCGCGTCCACGTCCGTCTCGATCCAGGGGCCCATCGGTTTGAAGGTGTCGCTGTTCTTGGCACGCCAGAAGGTGCGGTCCCGGTGCTGCCAGGTGCGGGCGCTGACGTCGTTGCCGATGGTCCAGCCGAAGACGGACGCGCGGGCCTCCTGGTGGGTGGCGTGCCGGAGCGTACGGCCGATGACGGCGACGAGTTCGGGCTCGGCCTCGAACCGGCCCTCGACCTCGGCCGGTCTGAGAATCGGCGAGAGGTGCCCGGTGAGCGCGTTGTTGGCCCGGTAGCCGACCTCGGGACGCTCCGGCGTCGCGGCTCCGGCGTGGGCGATGTGCCGGGGGTAGTTGTAGCCGACGGCGTAGAAGACCTGCGGCACGACGGGCGGCAGCCACACGGCGGTGGCGCGGGCGACCGTGCCGATCACATCCGGTTCGCCGGTGAGGGGGGACCCGGACAGCAGCTCCACGTCCTCCTGCCCCACCCGGCCCCAGACGGCCCGTCCCCCCACGGAGACCCGTGCGTACCTCATGGCGCCAGCAGGTGGGAGACGCGCTTGGTGACCAGGTAGGCGTCGAGCGCCTCGGGCCCGCCCTCACGGCCGTACCCGCTGTCCTTCACCCCGCCGGACGGGGCTTCGTGGACCGAGCCGCCGCAGTGGTTGAGGGACAGGATGCCGGCCTCCAGCTCGGCGGAGAGCCGCTCGGCGGTGGCGGCGGACCGGGTGAAGCCGTAGGCGGCCAGGCCGTACGGCAGGGCGTTCGCGGTCGTCAGCGCCTCGTCCAGGTCGGCGAAGGACACGATGGGCGCGAGCGGTCCGAAGGGCTCCTCACGCATCAGCTCCGCGTCCGGCGGTACGTCGGTCAGGACGGTCGGCGCGAAGAAGTACCCGGGGCGGTCGGGGCGGTCGCCACCGGTGAGGATCTTGGCGCCGCGGGCGGTGGCGTCGGCGGTGAGACGCTCCATGGACGCGAGCCGCCGCTCGTTGGCGAGCGGCCCCATCGTCGTGCCCGCGTCGAGCCCGTCCCCGACCACCACGGCCTCCGCCTCCTTCACGAACTCGGCGGTGAACTCCTCGACGAGGCTTTCGTGGACGAGGAAGCGGCTCGGCGAGGTGCACACCTGCCCGGCGTTGACGAACTTGGCGTGGGCGGCCCTGCGGGCGGCCCCGACCGGGTCGGCGTCCGCGCACACGATCACCGGCGCGTGTCCGCCGAGTTCCATCAGGGACGGCTTCATGGCCTGGCCCGCCGCGGCGGCGAGCAGCTTGCCGACGGGGACCGAGCCGGTGAAGGCGACCAGCCGGGTCACCGGTGAGGCGATGAGGTGGGCGGAGACCTCGGCCGGTTCGCCGAAGACCAGGTTGAGCACGCCGTCGGGCAGGCCCGCGTCGACGAAGCAGCGGACCAGTTCCATCGCGGTGGCCGGGGTCTCCTCCGAGGCCTTGATGACGAGGGAGCAGCCCGCCGACAGCGCCGAGGAGATCTTGCGCATCGGACCGCCCGCGGGGAAGTTCCACGGCACGAACGCGGCCACGGGACCGATCGGTTCGCGCCGCACGGTCAGCAGGGTGCCGGGGGCGGACGGGACGATACGGCCGTACGCGCGGCGGGCGTCGTCGGTGTGCCAGCGCAGGGTGTCGGCGACCCGGCGGGCCTCGCCGGTGGCCTCCGCGAGGGGTTTGCCCTGCTCCAGGGTCATGATCCGGCCGACGTCGGCGGCCCGCTCGGTGAGCAGGTCGGCGGCGGTGTGCAGGATTTCGGTGCGCCGCGCTACGGGGGTGTCGCGCCAGCGCCGGAAGCCTTCGTCGGCGGCGGCGAGGGCGCGGTCCAGGTCGGCGGTGGTGGCGAGCGGGACCTCGCCGATCGTGGCCTCGGTGGCGGGGTTGACGATCGGGGCGGTACGTCCGGTGCCGCCCTGGCACCACTCGCCCGCCATGTACATGCGGACGGCGGGATAGCCGTGGTCGGTGGTCATGGGTGGGTGCCCTCTCGGGGGTTCAGGAGGCTTCGCTGTCGCGGTTGGTGCGCAGCGCCCAGATGTGGTGGGGCGGGGTGGTCTCGTGGACGCGGGTCTCGTAGGAGTCGTCGACCCGGTCCATGTCGGCGGCGTACTCGACGCGGCCGCCGCTCGGGGCGTGCAGGAAGCGGAAGACGTTGGAGCCGATGGTGTGCCGGCCGAGTCGGCGCGCCTCGCGCCAGCCGTGCTCGATCATGTGGTTGCCGCCCTCGATCACGTCGTCGAAGCCCGGCACCTCGTAGGCGATGTGGTTGACGCCCGCCCTGTCGGGGCGGTGGCACAACAGCATCGTGTGCTGGTCGTCGTCCCCCGGCGCCTGCAGGAACACCCCCATCGGCTCGACGACGTCGGTGGGCCGGAAGCCGAGACGCTCGGTGTAGAAGGCCACGGCCGCCTCCCGGCCCCGCCGGGGGATGTTGAGCGCCACATGGCACATCCGCAGCGGGCGGACCCGGGGGATCGCGTCCAGGGCGGTGTTCCACCGGTTCACGTTGCCCAGGGAGTTGGCCGGGCGGGGCGTGACGGGGGCCGGCTTGGGGCGGGCCAGGGTGAGGCCGACGCCGAAGCCCGTCTCGTCCACGGTGTGGTGCACACCGTCGGCGCTCTGTCGGGGCTTCTCCACGGCGGCCACCAGTCGCGCCAGCTCCTCCTCGGTGTCCACGCCCCACACGACCTCGCGCAGGGTGGGTCCGTTCTCCACCGGCGGCGGGAGCGACGGTCCCGGGCGGGTGTCGAGATGGAGGGTCTGGCCGGTCAGCGTCTCGAACACGGCGTGTTCGTCGGTCCTTTCGACGAGGAACAGTCCGAAGTCGTCGTAGAACCGGACGCATTCGTCGAGGTCGTCGATGCTGTAGGTGACCGATTCGATTCTCTGGATTCCCATGGATTCCTCGTTTCGCGGGTCGCCAGTGAGCCTAGGTTTATGGATCGCAGGGGCTCAATGCCCGTGCTCTACGGGTTGTGCAAACGTTTCTTGCGGCGGGCGAAAGGCGGACTACGGCTGAATCACCGGGATCGGATTGCGCGAGAACCACTCGGTGAGGAATTCCAGGAACACGCTGATCTTGCGCGGGGCGGCCTGCCCGGGACCATAGATGGCGTACAGCGGCCGGTCGGGTACGGCGAGTTCGGGGAGCAGGACCCGCAGCGCGCCGGAGACGAGGTCGTCGTAGGCCGGCCGCTGCGGGAGCAGGGCGATGCCGCGGCCGTGCACGGCTGCCTTCTGCAGGGCGAGGTAGGAGTTGGACGAGAACGCCACGTTGCGGATCTTGTGCAGGGTGGAGGCATGGCCGTGGCCGATCCGCCAGACGGGGTCGTTGACGTGCACGAGGCAGTCGTGGTTCGCGATGCCGTTCGGCTCGCTCAGCGGGCCGTTGCGGTCCAGGTACTCCTTGGACGCGCACAGCACGAACGGCAGCGAGGCGATCTTCTTGAGGCGAACGCTGGAGTCGCGCAGATCCCGGGTGTGGAAGGCGATGTCGAATCCGCTGTCGAGGAAATCGTAGGTCCGGTCCGACATGCCGCCGAGTTCGAAGCGGACCTGGATTTTGGGGTGGGCCGCGGAGAAAGCGGCGATGGCGTCCCCGAGGTCCAGGCTGCCGATCCATTTCGGGCAGATGATGCTGAGCGTGCCCTCGGGCCGGTCGTGCAGCTGGGCGATTCCGGCGTCCTCCGCCTCGATCTCCTGGAGGATCCGGGCGGCGAATTCCGCGTATCGCTGGCCCGGTTCGGTGAGGCTCACCGAACGGGCCGTGCGATTGACGAGCCGTACCCCGATCTGCCGCTCCAGCTCGGCCACATGACGGGAGACCAGGGAGCCCGACGAGCCCAGCTTCTTGGCGGCCCCGCTGAAGCTGCCGACCTGCGCGACGGTGACGAAGCTGTGCATCAGAAGCAGACGGTCCATGGTTCCTCGGCCTCTCGGTTCCTCGGGACTGGGGCGAAGTAAGGGCACCCTAAGTGAAACGATCTCGTTCCATAAAGGGTGTGACCTGCCCTTTCTTCAGGGTCACTCGGCGCAGTAGGCGGGCGCCCGGTCGGCGTTGTTCTTCGTCACGAGGGTGAGCGGAGTGCGGGTGATCTTCTCGGCGCCCTGGGCCTTGTCGAGCAGCTTCACGGTGCTGTCCAGGGCGTTGGCGCCGGTGAGCTGGGCCGGGTTGGAGACCGTGCCGAGGAAGGTGCCGTCCTTGACGGCCTCGACGCCACGCTCGGTGCCGTTGTTCGTGACGATCTCGACGTCGGCGTCGGCCGCCTTGAAGGCGTTGAGGGCGCCGAAGGCCATCTCCTCGTTGGCGACGAAGACGTAGTCCAGGTCGGGGTGCGACTGGATCATGTTCTCCGCGACCTCCTGCGCCTTCGCGGGGCTGAACATGCCCGGCTGGTTGGCCACCACCTTCGCGGTCTTGGGGAGGTTGTCGGTGAAGCCGCCCACCAGGACGTCGGAGGCGGCGCCGGGCGCACCGGCGATCACACCGACCCGCACGTTCTCACCGGCGGCGTCCTTGGCAACCAACTCGGCGTCCAGCTTGCCGACTTCGGCGAGCGGAACGACCGAGGCGCCGAGCACGTCCTTCATGTCGTCCAGCAGTACCGAGGTGAGGAAGATCGGCACGTTCGCCGCCTTGGCCTTGGCTATGTCGGCCTCCAGGGCGTCCACGTTGACCGTCTGGACGATGACCGCGTCGACCCCGCGGGAGATCATGTCCTCGATGTTGGACAGCTCCTTGCCCGGGTCCTGGGTGGAGTTGGCGGTGTACAGCTCGACGCCCAGTTCCTTGGCCTTCGCCTCGATCGCGCCCTGGAGGCAGGTGTGGAACTCGGTGTTGTTGCCGTTGACGAAGCCGATCGTGTAGTCGCCGTCACCGGCGGCGGTGCTCACCGTGTCCTCGTCCTTGGAGCAGCCGCCGAGCAGCAGCCCCGCTCCCACGGCGGTGGCGACGACGGCGGTGCGGTACCGGGAGGTGATTCTCATCGTGCGGTGCCTTTCGTGTCGGACGTGCGGTTCAGTGGGCCGAGTGGCGGGACTTCTGGAACTGGTTGGCGATCGCGGCGATCACCAGGACCGTGCCGACCGACACCGGCTGGTAGAAGGACGAGATCTGGAGCAGGTTCAGCGAGTTGGCGACCACGCCGAGCAGGACGACGCCGAGGATCGTGCCGACGACCGTGCCCCGGCCGCCCTCCAGCGCCGTACCGCCGATGACGACCGCCGCCACGGCGCTGAGCTGGAGCATCAGTCCGCCGCCGGGGCTGGGGCTGCTCGCCACCAGACGGGACAGGAGCATGACGCCGGCGAGGCCGGACAGGGCGCCGGCACCCGCGTACAGCAGGAGCTTGTTGCGGTTGACGCCGATGCCGCTGAGCCGGGCGACGTGTTCGTTGCCGCCGATGGCGAACAGATCGCGGCCGTACGTCGTGTACTTCATGACCACGGCGGTCAGCGCGAGGACGATCAGCGCCAGCCAGGTCAGGTTGGGCAGTCCGGCGAAGTAGCCGGCGCCCAGGTCGGACAGCGCGTCGCCGCCGGAGACGGTCTTGCCGTCGAGGATGACGAGCTGGACGCCGTCCAGGATGGTGGCGGTGGCCAGCGTGACCACGAAGGGCGCGACCTTGGTGTAGGTGATGACCAGGCCGTTCACCAGGCCGATCGCCATGGCGAGGGCGATGCAGGCGAGGATCGTGACGGCGACCGAGCCGCCGTTGTGCAGGAGTTGGGCGGCGAAGGCGGCGACGACGTAGACGTTGCTACCCATGGAGAAGTCCATGCCGCCCGCGGTCATCACCAGGGTGAGGGCGGCGGCGATGACAGCCGTGATGCTGACCTGCCGCAGCACGTTGATCAGGTTGTCCTGGGTCAGGAAGGCGTCGCTCTGGGTGGCGGTGAAGCCCGCGACCAGGACCAGCACCAGGATCAGGCCCAGGTGGGGGATTCGCTGCGCGGTGGCGAGGAGGCCGCCCCTCGCACTCTCCTGGCGCGGAGCCGGCCGCTCCACCTCGGGGGCCGTCGTCTTCAGGCTCATGAGTTGTTCCCTCCCAGCGCGGTCGCGACCAGTTCGTCGCGGGTGATGCGGGTGATGTCGTGCTCGGCCACGACGCGGCCGGAGCGCACGACGACCGCCCGGTCGGCCAGACGCATGACCTCCTCGGCGGAGGAGGAGGCGAGCAGGACCGCCACGCCCCGGCTCGCGAGGTCGTCGATGATCGTGTGGATGTCGGCCTTGGCGGCGATGTCCACCCCGTTCGTGGGGTCTTCCAGGAAGACCGCGGCAGGCGCCGTCTCCAGCCACTTGGCGAGCAGCACCTTCTGCTGGTTGCCGCCCGACAGCGCGCCGATGGCCGGGTTGCGGGCCAAGGTGACCACGCCGTAGGTGTCGCGGCGCGGAGCCGCGCGGCGGGTCTGCTCGGCCTCGCGGTGCAGCCGGCGCCGGTCGAAGCGGTCGCTGGCCAGCATCAGGTTCTCGTCGACCGAGAGGCCGGGGATGATGCCGAGGTTGCGGCGGTCGCCGGTCACACAGCGCAGTCCGCTGCGCAGCGAGTGCCGTACCTTGCCCAGCGCTACCGGGCGGCCGTCGACGAGCAGTTCGCCCGAGTCGGGGCGGACCCGGCCGGAGAGCAGGTCGAAGAGGTAGGACTGGGCGTCGCCCGCGGCGCCGAGCACGCCGACCACCTCGCCCCGGCGGACCTCGACACCGAAGTCGCGGATGAAGCGGCCGCGGCCGAGGCCCCGGACCTCCAGGCCGACCTCGTCCTTGGGTGCCGGGCGGGTGGGGCGGTGCGAGACGACGTCCCGGCCGACCATGTGCCGAACCAGGCCCGGTCCGTCGAGGTCGTCGACGCCGCCGGTGTGCACGACCCGTCCGTCGCGCATGACGGTGACCCGGTCGGCGATGTCCAGCACCTCGTCGATGTAGTGCGAGATGTAGACGATGGCGATGCCCTCGTCCCGGAGCCGGCGCACCAACTCCTTGACCTGCTCGGCCGCCTGGGCGCCCAGGCACGCGGTGGGTTCGTCGAGGATGAGGACGCGGCCGCCGCGGCGCACCTCCCGGGCGACCTCGACCATGGTCTGCTCGGCCACGGTCAGCGCCCCGGCCGGCTGTTCCACGTCGAGGTGGATGCCGAGGTCGTGCAGCGCCCTGCGGGCCTCCTGCTTCACGGTGGACCAGCTGACCCGGCCGCCTTTGACGGGCAACACGCCGAGCAGGACGTTCTCGGCGACGGTGAGCCCCATGACGAGTTCGCGGCGCTGCGGCACGAAGGAGATGCCGAGCCGCCGGGCCTGCCGCATGGTCAGCGAGCGATGGGCCTGGCCGTCGATGTCGACGGTGCCCCGGTCGGGCTGGTGGACCCCGGCGAGGACGTGCACGAGGGTCGACTTCCCGGCGCCGTTCATGCCCATCAGGGCGTGCACCTCGCCGGGGATCAGGTCGAGGCCCACGTCCTTCAGCGCGGCGGCGCCGCCGAAGCTCTTGGTGACGCCTCGGACGCGGACCACGGCCCCGGGGCTCACGGTGTCGCCTCGGGCACGACCCGTGCGTAGCCGCGGACGTCCGGGAACGGCGGCTCCCTGTCGGCCTGGAGGTCCACCTGGAAGGCGTTCAGGCACATGCCGAGCATGGTGAAGTTGCCGAGAGCGCCGATGGTGTCGACCAGGCCCTTGGGGCCGAAGTGGGCGAGGGCGTCGGCGAAGGTCTCGTCGGAGACGAAGTGGTCCTCCAGGACCTCCCGGCAGAACCGGTAGAAGGCCTGGTCCGCGGGGCTGTCGAAGACGGCCTCGCGCTTCTCGGCGACGGCCCGGACCGCCTCCTCCGGGATCCCGGCCTCGATCGCCTGGTGCACATGGGCGTTCCAGGAGTACTGCGCGTCCCAGTTCCGGGCGGCCATCAGCAGGCTCAGCTCGCGCAGATGCTGGGGCAGGGAGCAGTCGAAGCGGGCGAACGCCCCGAGGGACTCGGCCCGTTCGCACATCTCCGGGCTGTGCAGCCAGACCCGGAACGGACCGCGGACGGCGCCGCGGCGGCCGGCGATCCGGGCGGCCAGCTCCTGCTGCCGCGGATCCATTTCCTCTTGGCTGAGAACGGGGAGCCTCATGTGGCCGATACCTGCCTTTTCTTTCCGGCACGTTGCGGGCACGGAACGAGTCGCCGTGCGATGCCAGGCGACGCTACAGCCGGGTCCGGGAAGCTCACCCCTCCCGGAACGCAAGGTAAAACTGCACGCCGGAGGGCACCCATTCGCGGGGGCGCGACCTACCGTCGGGTGCCTGGAACCAGGTGACGGAGAGGAACCCCCGGATGACCACGATCATCAAGGTCGCGTCGGTGCCGCTGCTGGACCGCGGCGGAGCCGTCGTGACGACACCGCTGATCACCACGCCCTCGGCGGGCGGCGAGAACAGGATCACCAGCGGGATGAGCGTGTACCCGGTGGGCTCCGGTGCCCCCCTTCACTCGCACAACTGCGACGAGCACGTGACGATCCTCGAGGGCGAGGCGGAGGTGGTGGTGAACGGCGAGGCGACGAAGCTGGAGCGCTTCGACACCACGTACATCCCGTCCCCGGTCCCCCATCTGTTCCGCAACATCGGCGGCGGCCCGCTGCGCATCCTGTGGGTGTACTCCTCGGGCCATGTCACCCGTACCTTCACCGAGACCGGCCGGACGGTGGAGCATCTGTCGGCACAGGACCGGATGGGCTGAGGCGTCAGCCGGCGCCGTACCGCCGGGCGGCGGCGAGCACCTCGTGCGCCGAGCCCTCCAACAGCAGGGCTCCGACCTCCTCGCCGCCGCGGTGCAGCCGCACCCGCGGACCGTCGGCGACCACCCGCAGTTGCGGCCACGGATGACGCCAGAGCAGTGCGGACCGCTCCCACAGCTGGATGCCGTGTGTCGTCACCCGAACCTGGTACTGCGGGCCCTGATGGAGGTCGGCCGGGGTGTGCTCGGTGTACGGCGGCCTGACCGTGTAGGTACCGAGCACCGCCTCCCCCGGCTCCAGGACCGCGTCCCGGGCCCCGCGCCGACGGCCGATGCTCGTCCCGGTCCAGGCGCCGAGCCCCAGGAAGACCAGGACGCCGGCCGTCAGCGCCCACCACGGCGCATCGAGCTTGGCCAGGCCGCCCAGAGCGATCGCGCCGCCCGTCAGCGCGCCCGCGAGTGCCCCGGTCACCGTGGCCCGCCGGACCCGCCGGTCTCCGTCCCCGCTCATGTCGCGACTCCTCCTGGCATATGCCGGCCCACCTTATGTCACGTCCGACGCCGGTCACCGCGCGGAGAGCGGTGACCGGCGTCGGCGCCCTCAGTGGGTCGTGACCAGCTCCTGCGGGGCGCTGTCGGCCGTGGTCCTGCGTCCGCCGCGCAGGGCGGCGATGCCGATGAAGACCATGGACGACAGTCCGGCGAGCGCGAAGGCCGTGAAGCCCCAGTCGCCGTTGTTCGCCGCCAGCAGCTGGCCGCCGAGCCACGGCCCGAAGACGGCACCGAAGCGGCCCATGCCGGAGGTCCAGCCGACGGCGGTGGCGCGGTTCCCGGGGTTCGAGCGGATCGAGACCGTCGCGTAGATCATCGTCTGGGCGCTGTTGAGGAACACACCGGTGAGGAAGACGACCGTCATGGTCACCGCGAGCGGCATGTGGACGCTGAGCAGGAACACCCCGGCGGCGGTGAGCGCGAACCAGATCGCCGAGATGCGCGGGGCGCCGAAGCGGTCGGCGGCCCGGCCCGCGACCAGCATGCCCACGATGCCGCCGAGGTTGAAGACGACCACGAAGGTCAGCGCGGAGCCCAGCTCGTAGCCCTCGGCGCGCATCAGGGTGGGCAGCCAGGTGGCGACGCCGTAGACCAGCAGCAGTCCGCCGAAGGAGGCGCACCAGTACAGCAGGGTCTGGATCCACTCGCCGCCCCGGAAGAGGCCCACGAGGTTGGCCCAGCGGTCGGCGGCGCCCGCCTTCTCGGACTTGGCGGCGGGGAGTTCGACGTCGTAGCGGGCGGCCAGGGCGCGGGCCTCCTCGGTACGGCCCTTCGCGACCAGGAAGCTCAGGGACTCGGGCAGGAACCTGGCGAGTACCGGGGCGAAGAGCAGCGGGAGCACACAGACCCAGAAGGCGGCACGCCAGCCGGCCGGTTCGATCAGCCACTTGGCGACGTAGGCGGAGAGGATGCCGCCCGCGTGGTGGGCGGTCATCAGCAGGCCGATGACGATCGCGCCGCGGCCGCGCGGGGCGTAGTCGGAGACCATGCTGATCGCGGTGGGAAGCAGTCCGCCGAGGCCGACGCCCGCCAGGGTGCGTCCGAGGCCGAAGACGGCGACCGAGTCGGCGATCGCGCAGACGCCGGAGGCCAGCGAGAACAGGACCACACAGCCGACCATGAGCCTCTTGCGCCCGATCCGGTCCGCCACGGTGCCCGCGGTCAGGGCGCCGACCAGCATGCCGAAGGTGGCGTAGGAGCCGAGGTCACCGGCCTGGTCGGGGGTCAGGCCGAAGGTCTTGGTCTCCAGCAGGTGCGGCAGCACCGAGCCGTAGATGAACATGTCGAGGCCGTCGAAGAGCACGGCCAGCCAGCACAGGCCGACGACCAGGAAGGCCAGTCTGCTGCCGCGGGCGGATGGAGCGAGGGGGGACATCTTTGTTCTTCCTCTCGTGCGGGGTGCGCTAGACGCTAAGGAGCCGTACCGAAAGAGTCAACGTTTTTGTCAACAATCTCATCGACCATCTCGGCGGCAGCCTCGTCGCTGCCGGTAAGGCTCCGCGCGCCCCGCTCACGCGACCGGCGGGGTCCCGTGGGTGTGGAACGACTCGATGGTCTTCAGGCCCCAGGCCTGTCCCTTTCCGCGCTCCTCCTCGGTCCAGGTGATCAGCGGCCAGTCGGGCGCCAGCACCAGCCGGGTGAGGGGGTTGCACAGCTCGATCCGGTTGCCGCCCGGCTCGTAGACGTAGAGGAAGAACGTCTGCTGGATGGCGTGCTTGTGGGGTCCGGTCTCGATGAACACCCCGCTGTCGATGGCCAGGTCGGCGGCGCGCAGCACGTCCTCGCGGGTGTCGGTGGCGAAGGCGATGTGGTGCAGCCGTCCGGTGGAGCCGGTCCAGTCCGAGGTGTAGACGACGTCGTACGACTTGTTCGTGTACGTCAGCCAGCGCGCCGCGATCTTCCCGGTGTCGAGCCGGATCTGTTCCGTCGGCCGGGCGCCGAGCACGTTCTGCTGGAACTCGGCGTTGGCGAGCACGTCGGCGGCGAGGAAGTTGACGTGGTCCAGCCGCCGTACGCCCACGCCCCGGTTGGGCTTGGCCTGCGGCTGGTTCTTCAGCGCCGGCCGCAACGCCTCGGGGGCTTCGTAGTGTTGGCTCTCCCAGTACAGGGCGTGCTCGTGGCCGTCGGGGTCGGTGGTGACGTAGAGCTTGCCGAGGCCGGGTTCGTCCTCGACCCAGTGTCCAGAGCCGCCCGCCTCCTCGACCGCCCTCACCCGGCGCCGCAGCGCCTCCTCGCTGGAGGTGCGCAGTGCGAGCCGGCCGAGACCGGGCCGGTCGCGGGCGGTGAGGACCAGACTGTGGTGCTCGTAGTCGTCGAAGGTCCGCAAATAGACGGTGTCACCCACCTGCTGATTGACCGTCAGGCCCAGATAGTCGGTGAAGAAGGCGACGCTGGCGTCCAGATCGGGCGTGAACAGCTGGGCGTGGCCGATGTGGGCGATGTCGCCGAGCGGCGGAGTCATCCTTGACCTCCAAGAGGTTGTGCGGCGACGGCCCGGGGGAAGACGGTGCCGTCGAAGATCTTGCGGGCCGTGCGGACCACGGCGGTGCGGCGGGCGGACGGCAGGCCGTCGGCGGCGGTGCCGAGGCTGCTCTCGATGTCCAGGAAGCCCGTGGGGTGTTCGATCCGGACCCGGTCTCTGCCGGGATCGACCTGGGCGACGCCCTCCCCCACGCCCCCCTCGATCCGCAGGCCCGCGGCCACGCTCGCCGCGCCCAGCACCCCGATCGAGGTGTGACAGCGCACGGGGATGAAGGTGCGGGTGGTCACGGCACCGCCGTGCCGGGGCGGAGCGAGCAGGGTCAGCTTGGGAACGGTGGTGTCGGAGACGTCGCCGAGGCCCATGAGGCGGCCCGCCGTCAGGCGGATCCGCCGCAGCCGGTCGGCGAGTTCGGCGTTCTCCTCCAGTTCCCCGGGCGACTCGTATCCGGTGACCTTGAGCGCGGTGGCCTCGAGCAGCACCGTCGGCATGCCGTTGTCCACGCAGGTCACCTGCACGCCGTCGATCTCGTCCCGGGCGCGTCCGGTGGGCAGCAGGGCCGACGCGCCGGGCGGGAACTCGATCACCACGGGGGCGGCCGTCCCGGGCACGCCCGAGATCTCGGCGTCCCCGGTGTACGCCACCCGTCCGCCCGGGCTCGGGAAGGTCGCCGTCGCGTAGTCACCGCTGTTGACCATGCGGATCCGGACGGCGGTCTCCTCCTCCCCGGCCGGGACGAGCCCGCGCTCCACGGCGAACGGGCCGATGCCCGCGAGGATGTTGCCGCAGTTCTGACGGTCGCTCACCTCAGGTCGTTCGAGAGCGACTTGGAGGAAGAGGTAGTCGACATCGGCCTGCGGGTCGGCCGACGGCGACACCACGGCCACCTTGCTGGTGAGCGGATGGGCTCCGCCGAGCCCGTCGATCTGCCGTTCGTCCGGGCTGCCCATGATCCGCAACAGCAGCTCGTCCCGGGCGGCCGGTTCGGCGGGCAGGTCCTCGGCCAGGAAGTAGGCACCCTTGGAGGTGCCGCCGCGCATCAGCAGACAGGGCACCTCGTCGGTCACGGCCGCTCTCCCTCGTACTCCTCGTGCGTCCGGTACTCGACGCCGAGGGCCTTGAGCTTCTCGCGCAGGCCGTAGCGGTCCAGGCCGAGTTCGCCGTCGAGGAAGGCGGCCCGGGTGGCAGCCTCCTTGGCCTCGCGGGCCTCGGACTTCTCCACCGTCTCGCGGACGCGTTCGCGCGGGACGACCACGACTCCGTCGTCGTCGGCGAGGATCGCGTCTCCGGGGCGGATCACCTGGCCGTCGATGGCGATCGGCACGTTGACCGAACCGCCCGTGGCCTTGACCGTGCCCTGCGAGGACACCGCCCGGGACCAGGCGGCGAACCCCATGTCCCGCAGCTCCTGGGTGTCGCGGATGCCGGTGTTCAGCACGACACCGCGCACCCCCCGCTGCCTGAGAGCGGTGGCGAACAGCTCGCCGAACAGGCCGTCGGTGCACGGCGAGGTGGTGGTGACGACCAGGATGTCGCCCTCCCCGCACTGCTCCACGGCCGCGTGGATCATGAGGTTGTCGCCCGGCCAGCTCAGCACGGTGACCGCGGTGCCGGCCACCCGAACACCCTGCTGGACGGGCCGGATCCCCGGACCCAGCAAGCCCGTTCGGCCCATCGCCTCGCTCACGGTGGCCACGCCGTACGCGGCCAGCGCGTCGACGTCCTGCAGCTCCGCCTTCGGTGGCCCGGTGACGATCACGCCGCTCATGCCAGCTCCTTCGCGATCTGCGGGAAGGGGCGCATGTACGCCTCGGCCATGGTCTTGTGGGCGAGGCCCAGGTTCGGGCCCGCGTTGCGCTTGAGCTGCACGCCCCGGCGGACGGCCAGGTCGGTGTAGTAGTCCCACAGGTGCTGCTGGGCGCCGAGGCACTCCATCGCCTTGCGCTTGGTCTCCCAGACCTCGGTGATGTCGAGGAGCACCTCGGGCCGGAAGCCGCTCATCTCCGGCTGGTGGGGCTCGAAGTAGAAGACGGGCGGGGCGCCGATGATGTCGCCCTCGCCCGGGTAGCCGATGGCCTGGGCGAGGATCCGGGCCTCCAGCGCCATCCGGTTGGCGGCCGGGTGGTCGCCGTTGTACGGGTCCTCGGTCGGGTGGGTGAGCACGACGTCGGGCTGTGTGTCGCGGTAGACGGTGACGAGCTGGTCGGTCAGCTCGGCGGTGGGGACCAGCGGGTAGTCGCCGGCGTCGAAGAAGCGGACCTCGGCGCCGAGGGTGGCGGCGGCCCGCTCGGCCTCGTCCCGCCGTATCGCCTTGATCTCGTCCAGCTTCCTGCCCTCGCGCCACGCCTTGGCGGACTCACCGCGCTCGCCGAAGGTCAGACAGGCGATGGTGACCTGCTCACCGCGCGCGGCGGCCAGGGCGATGGCACCGCCTGCCCGCCACACGAAGTCCCCGGCATGCGCGGTGATCACCAGTGTCGAACGTGGGGCGGCGGGCGCGCCTGACTGCGTCATTGCTGAAATCTCCTTGGAGTGGACAGGTGGGCGCCCGCCGCGTACGACTAATCGCGCAGCGCCTCGATCACGCTGCTGAGGTGGGCGCGGACGGCCGTCTCGGCCGCCTCGGGGTCCCTGGCCCTGATCGCCTCGATCATCGCCAGGTGCTCGTTCAGGGACTGCTGCGGACGCCCGGGCCTCAGCGCCAACTGGAAGCGGTGGCGCACCAACTGGGCGTTGAGCCGCTCCAGCAGCTCCAGCGCGGTGCGCTGGCCTGAGAACTCCCGGATCCTGGTGTGCAGTTCGTGGTTGAGGTCGGAGTAGGTGACCGGCTCGCCGTCGGCCACGGCCTTGGTCATCGCCGTGCCCAGCTCGGTGAGTTCGGCCAACTGCTCGTCGCTCGCCGCCACGGCCGCCTTCGCCGCGCACAGTCCTTCGAGGACCATGCGGCACTCGGTGATGGCGACCGCTTCCTCCACCGTCACGACCCGTACGCGCGAGCCGCGGTTGCGGATCCGCTCGACGAGGCCCTGGGCCTCCAGGTCGATGAGCGCCGCACGAATGCTCGCCCGGGTCACACCGAACTGCTCGGCGAGTTCGTTCTCCACCAGCCGCTGTGCCGGTGCCATCTCGCCGTGCAGGATCGCCTGCCGCAGCCGCGCGAGCGCGTGCTGTTTGGCCTGCTCCCCGGTGCTCGGACGGGCTTCTTTCGGCATCGTTGCCCTCCCTGAGTGAGTGCCTGTCGAACCTAAATCTAGCCAGACAGAATTGTCAACAATTTTGTCCGACACATTGAGGGCAGCACGGAGGGCTTGGGAGTCACTCCTCGAGGCCGAGGCTCAGGGCAGCTCGTACGACGCCGGCGGCTCCCCCTCGTACGCTCCACGCAGCACCCTCAGCACCCCGTCCGTGGTCACCGGGCGGGGGTTGACGGAGCTCTCGCCGACGGTCTGGGCGGCGGCATGTTCCAAGTCGGCCTCGGACAGGCCGAGTTCGGCGAGCGAGCGCGGTGCGCCCAGGCGCCTGGGCAGCTCCCACAGGGCATGCGGGGCGTCGTCGGCGCCGAGGGCGCGGGCCACCGCGGCGGCGGCCTCGGGGACGGCGGGGGTGTTGTGGGCGAGGACGTGCGGCAGCACCAGCGTGTGGGTCTCGGCGTGCGGCAGCCCGTAGGAGCCGCCGAGGACATGGCAGAGCTTGTGGTGCAGGCCCATCGTGGCGGCGCCCAGACTCGCTCCGCACAACCACGCCCCGTACAGGGCCCCGCCGCGGACCTGGAGGGACCGGGGTTCGGCGGCCACCGCGGGCAGGGCCTCGGCCATCGCGCGGATGCCCTCTTCCGCCGTCAGCGCGGTCAGGGGCGAGGCGTCGGGGGCGTACAGGGCCTCGACGGCGTGCGCGATGGCGTTGACGCCGCTGGTCACGGAGAGCGGCACGGGCAGGGAGAGGGTGAGCTCGGGGTCGTAGACGACGCTGCGCGGCTGGACGACGGGGTCGCGGCCGGTGCGTTTGATCCCGTGCTCGGTCAGGCCCCAGACGGGCGTCATCTCCGAGCCGGAGTAGGTCGACGGCACCGCGATCAGCGGCAGTCCGGTGCGCAGCGCGACGGCCTTGCCCAGACCGATCGAGGAGCCGCCGCCGACCGCGACGCACCCGTCGGCGCCCGCCGCACGCGCCGCCTCCACGGCCCGGGCGGCCACCTCCACGGGGACGTGCATCCGCGCCTCGGCGTGCACTCCGGCACACAGCGCCCCGAGGGAGTCCGCGACGGCGTGCGCGGTGTCCGCACCGCGCGGCCCGGAGAGCACCAACAGCCTCCGCAGGCCCAGGCGCCGGGCCTCGTCGGGCGTCGCGGCGGTCGCGGCGCCCGGGCTCAGCACGATCCGGGCGGGCGGGTACTCATGGGTGAAGGCGAGGGGTTCCGGGTCCGTCACGGTCGCTCCAGCACAAGGTCGTCGTACGCGTCACTTGATGAGCGCGTTGGCCACCACTACGCCTACCCCGAGGAGCGCGTCCACCAGCCCGATCAGGACCGCGGCCGGCCACGGGCGGCCCGCCCAGCGGGCCGTGACGAGGCCCAGGGCGAACAGCAGGACGATGTTCAGGGCGAAGGCCGGGTACTCCACGCCGTTCGCCGGCCACCAGCCCCAGCCGGCGCCCGCGAGGATCAGCAGCGTGGGCAGCACCGCCGCGACCAGGGGCCACTCCTCGGCGAGCGCGCGCAGGGCGTCCCGGCGGCGGTGCGGGGACCGCTCGGCGATGTAGTGGGCGTAGCCGTGGGCGAGTGCGGAAGCCAGCGCGGTCACCAGCAGCCAGAGGGCGTCATAGCGGCGGCGGGCCTGGGAGGCGTGGCCGTACTGGGTGAGGGCGGCGACCATCGAGCACGCGAGGACGGACCCGTAGACACCGCCGAACAGGACGGCCTCGCGGGTGTCGTGCCCCCTCGGTCGCGCCCCGACGGCCCCGGTGTCCTGCGTCATGCCCTCCACGATCACCCGGCTCGCCCGGCCCCGCCAGTCGCGACGAAGTGTCCTGCCACCAGGGCCGATACCGCACACTCTGTCGACGGCCATGATCCATCCCCGCTGGTTAGGGTCCTGGCATGAGCCACAGTTTCGTTGTCCACGTCCCCGACGCCGAGCTCGAACCCGAGCCTCTCGACCCGGCGCAGATCGTCTCCGGCACCCCCGAGGTGACCGGCAAGGTCGTCTGGCAGTCGGCCGACGGGCGGCAGATCCGCGGGGTCTGGCAGATCACGCCGGGCGTGGTCACCGACACCGAGGCGGACGAGCTGTTCGTGGTGATCAGCGGCTCGGCCACCATCGAGGTCGAGGGCGGCCCGACGCTGGAGGTGGGGCCCGGCGATCTGGCCGTACTGCGCGCGGGCGACCGTACGACCTGGACCGTGCACGAGACACTGCGCAAGGCCTACGCCATCAATCTGTGAGCGGCGGGGCCGTCGTGCCACGGATCTCCAGCGCGGGGGCGGCCAGTTGGACCCGGCCCGGGGTCCCGGGCCGGTCGAACCGGTCGAGGAGGCAGCGGGCGGCGCGCCGGCCGACGTCGTGGCCGGCGCCGTCCACCGTGGTCAGCCACAGGTGCCGCAACCGGGAGACGCTCGTGTTGTCGTAGCCGGCGACGGACAGCTCGCGCGGGACCTCCAGGCCCAGTTCCGCGGCCGCCGAGAGCGCGCCGACGCCGGCGATGTCGTTGACGGCGAACACGGCCGTCGGCCGGTCCGGGCGGCGGAGCAGCCGGACCGTCGAGCGGTAGCCGCCCTCCTCGGTCATGTCGCTCGGCTCGACCCGCGCGCTGTCCGCGAGGCCGTGCGCGCGCATCGTCTCCTCGAAGCCGCGCCGGCGCAGCTCGCCGACCGCGCCGTAGCCCGCGATGTGCGCGATCCGGCGGTGGCCGAGGCCGATCAGGTGCTCGGTGACGAGCCGGGCGCCGTGCTCGTCGTCGCCCCCGACGACGTCGACCCGGGGCGGCACGGCCTCACGGGCGCCCGCCACGACCACCGGCATCCGCTCGGCGACGGCTCCCAGCGCGGCCGGATCCGGCAGGGTGCCGACCACGACGAGGCCGTCCACGCGCAGGTCGAGGAAGAGTTCGGCCGGGTCCTGGCCGGTTCGGCGGTTGAGCCGGGCGTCGGCGAGCAGCATGTGCAGGCCGCTGTGGTGCAGCAGGGAGTTCAGCCCGTCGAGCAGGTCCACGAACCAGGGGTTGCGCAGGTCGTTCAGAAGGACACCGACGGTCCGGGTGCGGCGCTCGCTGAGGCTGCGGGCGGCGGTGTTGGGGCGGTAGCCGAGTTCCCGCACGGCCCGCAGCACGGCCTCCCGGCGCTCCGGCCGCACCTGTTCTGAGCCGCGCAGCACCAGCGAGACCAGGGACTTGGAGACGCCGGCCCGTTCGGCCACGTCACGGATGGTCGGCGGTCTCATGTCATGGACCGTTCCACGACGTCCACGGGCTTGTCAAAGGGTTGACATCAGGCGGAAACGGGACTCAGGGTGGGTTGGACAGGTTCTGGACCGGTCCAAAGAAGGGCTGTCATGGTGGATGCGCTCGGGGTCGCCGTCGTCGGATTCGGCTGGATGGGCCGGGTGCACACCCAGGCCTACGCCCGCGTCCGCCACCACTACCCGCTGCTCGCCGTGTGTCCGGAGCTGGTCACGGTCGCCGAGGAGGTGCCGGGCCGGGCCGAGGAGGCCGCCGCGCAGTTCGGCTTCGCCTCGACCACGCGTGACTGGCGTGAGGTGGCCGCCGACCCCCGGGTGAGGGCGGTCAGCGTCACCGCCCCGAACTTCCTGCACCGCGAGATCGGCGTCGCCATGGCCGAGGCGGGCAAGCACCTGTGGATCGAGAAGCCGGTGGGCCTGAACGCCGAGGACGCCCGCGCGGTCGCCGCCGCGGTCACGAAGGCCGGCGTCCAGGGCACGGTCGGCTTCAACTACCGAAACGCCCCCGCCGTGGAGGCCGCCCGCGAGCTGATCGGCTCCGGGGAGATCGGTACGGTCACGCACGCGCGCGTGCGCCTCTTCAGCGACTACGCCGCCCATCCCGAGTCCGCGCTCACCTGGCGCTACGAGCGGGAGCGCGGCGGCAGCGGGGTCCTCGGCGATCTCGCCTCGCACGGCGTGGACCTGGCCCGCTTCCTGCTCGGGGACCTCGCCTCCCTCGTCGCCGACACGGCCGTCTTCCTCACCGAGCGGGCCCGCCCGACCGGCGCCACCGCGGGCCACTCCCGGGCGGCCGGCGGCGCACTCGGCCCGGTCGAGAACGAGGACTACGTCAGCTGCCTGATCCGCTTCGCCTCCGGCGCCCGCGGCGTGCTGGAGGCCTGCCGGGTCTCGGTCGGCGAGCAGAACACCTACGGCTTCGAGGTGCACGGCACCAGGGGCGCGGTCTTCTGGGACTTCCGCCGGATGAACGAGCTGGGCGTCAGCCGCGGCACGTCGTACCAGGACCAGCCGGTCAGCACGGTGTACGTCGGCCCGGGTGACGGCGAGTTCGGCGCGTTCCAGCCCGGCGCCGCGAACGCCATGGGCTACGACGACCTGAAGGTCGTGGAGGCCTACCGCTTCCTGCGCTCGATCGCCGAGGACCGCCCGTACGGCGCCACGCTCGCGGACGCGGTGCGGGCCGCCGAGGCGCTGGACGCGATGGCCCGCTCGGCGCAGACCGGCGGCTGGACCGGTCTCCCCTAGCCAGGCGCCACCCTCACGGACGCGGTGCGGGCCACCGAGGCGCTGGACGCGACGACCCGCTCGGCCGAGAACGGCGGCTGGGCCGGTCCCCCCTAGCCAGGCGCCACCCTCACGGACGCGGTGCGCGCCGCCGACACGCTGGACGCGACGACCCGCTCGGCCGAGAACGGCGGCTGGGTCGGTCTCTCCTAGCCGGTGGGCATGTTGTAGGGCGTCACCACCTGGATCGCGGACGGCAGCGCCGGCCCCGCGGGCGGCAGCGCGCCGTGCGCCCGCATGACGTGGTGGCAGGCCTCGCGCAGGTCCTGGCGCAGGTCGTGGTGGAGCACGACGGACAGCCGCTCCTCACGCAGCAGCCGGGTGTTGTCGTGGTCGAGGTCGTGCGCGACGAACACCGCGCACTCGCGGCCGAGGTCCGCGAAGGCCCGGAGCGTGGCGATGTTGCCGCCGCCGATGGAGTACACGGCCCGGATCTCCGGATCCCGGGCGAGGGCGGCCCGGACGAGGTCGTACTGGGTGGCGTCCAGGCCCTGCCCCTCGGCGATCTCCACCAGCGTGCGCTCGGGATGGCGGGCGCGCATGGCGCTGCGGAAGCCCATCTCGCGCTCCTCCTCGTTGCGGAAGAAGCCGCTGGAGAGGCTGGTGAGCACATTGCCGGGCCGGTCACCGAGCCACCGGCCCATGAGGTACGCGGCGGTCGCCCCGGCGGCCCGGTTGTCGATGCCGACGTAGGCCAGGCGCGGAGTGGAGGGCAGGTCGGTCACCAGGGTCACCACCGGGATGCCCGCCTCCGTCAGCCGGCCCACGGCGGCCGTGACCTCGGGGACGTCCGGCGCCTTGAGGATCACGCCCTGCGAGCCGCGCCGGGCGATCCGGTCCAGGGTCCGGGTCAGCTCCTCGGCCGGTCCGGTCTCCCGGAAGTGGAAGCGCGAGCGCACCACCGCCGGGTGCAGGGAGGGCAGTTCGGCCTCCAGCGCGGCCCGGACGGCGGTGCTGAATCGCTCGGGGGTCTGCATCACGATGTCGACCATGAAGGTACGGCCGACCAGCCGGACCTGGGTGCGCTGCCGGTCCAGATCGGCGATGGCCCGGCGGACCTCGCGCGCGGTGCTCTCCCGCACCCCGCCCCGGCCGTTGAGCACCCGGTCCACGGTGGCCTCGCTGAGCCCGGCCTGACGTGCGATCTCCCGGATCGGGAACGGGTGGCCCATGCCGCGGCTCCTTGAGGGGTTTTTGATGGTTGCCTGCTGGTTGTTCGACGGCTTTGTCCTGACAAGAATGACAGCGCTGAGCCGCTCCTGTCACCGAGAGGACGCCGATGTCCTTCACCACCTGGCTGTCCCCCGAGGACTGCGATCTCGACACTTTTCGCACGCTCGTGGAGCGGCCCACCGACCCCGCCGACTACCCGCACGCGGTGGCCGTGGAGCAGGGGGTTCTCGTCTACGAGGGGACCGCGCCGGACGCCGAACTGGTCCGCGCGCTGACCGACGGCCCCGGAATCGTGGTCTTCCGCGGCGCGTTCGACGAGCCTTCCGTGGACCGGCTCACCGAGGTGTTCGAGGCCCTGATCGCCGGGCAGCGGGCCTCGGGCGCGGGCGGCGGGGACCACTTCGCCAAGCCGGGGGCCAACGACCGGGTCTGGAACGCGCTGGAGAAGGCGGCCCTGCACGACGCGGAGGCGTTCGCCGACTACTACGCCAACGACGTGCTGGCCCAGGTCGCGCGGGCCTGGCTCGGGCCCGGCTACCAGGTCACCTCCCAGGTCAACGTCGTCAACCCGGGCGGCGCCGCGCAGACCGCGCACCGCGACTACCACCTCGGTTTCTTCTCCGACGCCGCCGCGGCCGCCTACCCGGCGCACGTCCACCGCCTCTCCCCCGTGCTGACCCTCCAGGGCGCGGTCGCGCACCGCGACATGCCGGTGGAGTCCGGGCCGACCATGTACCTGCCGTACTCGCAGACCTACGAGCCGGGCTATCTGGCGTGGCGGCGCCCCGAGTTCCAGGCCTACTTCGAGGCCCACCACGTCCAGCTCCCGCTCGCCAAGGGCGACGCCGCCTTCTTCAACCCGGCGGTGTTCCACGCCGCCGGCACCAACCGCTCGACGGGCGTCCGGCGGATGGCCAACCTCCTCCAGGTGTCCTCCGCGTTCGGGCGGGCGATGGAGACCGTGGACCGCGAGGCGGTGGTGAACGCCGTCTACCCCGCGCTGCTGGAGCGCCGGGCCGCGGGCGCGGACGTAACCCGCATGGAGAACGTGGTCGCCGCGAGCGCCGAGGGCTACCCCTTCCCCACCAACCTCGACAACGACCCGCCCGTGGACGGCCTCGCCCCGTCCTCGCAGGCGGACGTCGTACGGCGTGCGCTGCGCGAGGCCTGGCCGCCGGAGGCGCTGCGCCTGGAACTGCGGGCCCGCGCGACGCGGCGTCAGAGCTGAAAGGACCCGACGCGACATGGGACTTCTCGACGACAAGGTCGCCCTCGTCAACGGCGGCACCCAGGGCGTCGGTGCCGCCGTCGCCCGGGCCGCGGTGCGCGAGGGAGCGGTCGTGGCCGTCACCGGCCGGCGCCCCGAGCCCGGTGAGGCCCTGGTGGCGGAGCTGACCGCCGCGGGCGGCAAGGCGCTGTTCGTCCGGGCCGACCTCGCGGACGCCGAGCAGGCGAGGGCGTCGGTGGCGCGGGCCGTTGCGGCGTACGGCCGGATCGACTGCCTGGTGAACGCGGCCGGGCTGACCTCCCGGGGCACGCTGCTGGACACCACGCCCGAGCTGTTCGACCAGCACATCGCGATCAACCTCAAGGCGCCCTTCTTCGCCATGCAGGCCGCGGTCGCGGACATGGTGACCCGCCGGGCGCCCGGCACGATCGTCAACGTCATCACCTCCTCGGCACACGGCGGCCAGCCCTTCCTCGCGCCCTACGTCTGCGCCAAGGCCGGACTGATCGGGCTCACCCGCAACGCCGCCCACGCGCACCGCTTCGACCGGATCCGGATCAACGGCCTGAACATCGGCTGGACGGCGACCGAGGGCGAGGACGCGACCCAGCGGACCTTCCACGGCGCCGGGGACGACTGGCGCGAGGTGGCCGCCGCCCGGCTGCCGATGGGCAAGCTCGGCCAACCTGACGAGATCGCCGACTTCGTGGTGTTCCTGCTCTCGGAGCGGTCCGGAGTGGTGACCGGTTCGGTGATCGACTGGGACCAGAACGTACTCGGCGGACTCGACTGACCCTCATCGCACATCGCAAGGAGCTGCACCCTCATGCGCATCGGAATCCTCGGCCTCGGCCGCATCGGCGCCTTCCACGCCGAGACCCTCTCCGGACTCGACGCCGTCGACTCCCTCGTGCTCACCGACCCGTTCGCGGACGCCGCCAAGCGTGCCGCCGAGCGCTTCGGCGGCGAGGTCGTGGACTCGCCCGACGCCCTGCTGGCCGCCGGAGTGGACGGCATCGTCGTCGCCGCGGCCACGGACGCCCATCCCGCGCTGATCCTCGCCGGGGTCGAGGCCGGCGTCCCGGTCTTCTGCGAGAAGCCCGTGGCCAGGACCATGAGTGAGGGCGTCCGGGTCCTCAAGGCCGTCGAGGGCACCGGCGTGCCGATCCAGATCGGCTACAACCGCCGCTTCGACGCCGGTTTCGTCGCCGCCCGGGCCGCCGTACAGGCCGGCGAGCTGGGCAAGCTGCACACCGTGCGGTCGACCACGCTGGACCCGGCCCCGCCGCCCGCCGCGTACATCGCCGCCTCCGGCGGCATCTTCCGGGACTGCTCGGTGCACGACTTCGACATCATCCGCTGGGTGACCGGGCGCGAGGTGACCGAGGTGTACGCCGTCGGCGGCAACCAGGGCGCCGACTACATCAGGGAGGCCGGGGACGCCGACACCACCGGCGCGGTCCTCACCCTGGACGACGGGACGATCGCGGTGGTATCCAACTCCCGGCACAACGCCCGGGGCCACGACGTGCGCATGGAGCTCCACGGCTTCGCCGACTCCATCGCCGTCGGCCTGGAGGACCGGCTGCCGCTGCGCTCGGTCGAGCCGGGGGTGACCTTCCCGGCCGGCACCCCGCACGACTTCTTCATGGACCGCTTCGCGGCCGCCTACCGCGCCGAACTCACCGCGTTCACCGAGGTGGTGGCCGGCACCCGGACCTCCCCCTGCACGGTCGCGGACGCGATGGAGGCGGGCTGGATCGCCGACGCGTGCACCCGGTCGCTGCAGGAGCACCGGCCCGTCACGCTCGCGGAGGTACGCCAGGCGTGAGCCGGGTCAGCGCGGCCGGGGTGCGCTCCGGCCGCGCGCGGCTCGCCGTGATCAGCCCGTGCGCTCGGTGATGTTGACCATCCACGGCACCCCGAACCGGTCGGTGCACATGCCGAAGACGTCGCCCCACATCTGCTTCTCCAGCGTCACGGAGACATGACCGCCCGCGGAGAGCTTCTCCCAGTAGCCGCGCAGCTCGGCCTCGTCGTCGCCGCTGAGGCTGACCGAGAAGTTGTTCTCGGCGCGCTTCTCGCTCCCCTCGGGGTTGTCGGCGCCCATCAGGGTGAAGCCGCTCGGGGTCTCCAGCATGCCGTGCATGATCTTGTCGGCCATCGGCGAGTCCTTCTGCCCGAAGTCGCCGTAGGAGTTGAGGGCGAGGGTGCCGCCGAAGACCTCCTTGTAGAACTCCATGGCCTGGCGGGCGTCGCCCGCGAAGGTGAGGTAGGGGTTGAGTCGCGAAGCCATCAAAGCCTCCCGGGACGGGAACGGTCACTGCTGTGCACGCTAGCGTCCGGCACTGACAACGGCCTGTCGGGCGCTCAGCCGTAGAGCGAGGGCCGCTCGACCAGCTCAACCGCCACCCGGCCGCCCTCCCGCAGCGACCGCACCCCCGCCTCGCAGACGGCGGCCGCCGCGTAGCCGTCGAAGACGCTCGGTCCGGTGACCTCACCGCGCCGGGTGGCGTCGACCCAGGCCTGGACCTCCCGGTCGTAGGCGTCCGCGAACCGCTCCGTCCAGTCCTGGGCGATGCTGCCGCCCCAGCGGCCCGCCGTGGCGGTGACCAGGGTGTGGTCGTCACCGACGCGCGCGGTGCCGCGTTCGCCCACCACCTCGGCCTGCACCTGGTAGCCGAATCCGCAGTTGACGAAGATCTCCACGTCCGACAGGGCGCCGCCGGCGGTCTCCAGGACGACGAACTGCGGGTCGATCAGGCCCTCGGGGGCGCCGGCGGAGGTCGTGGGGCGCATGACGGTGACCGCCGTGATCTCGTGGCCGAGGAGCCAGCGAGTCACGTCCACCTCATGGGCCACGGAGTCGGTGATGAGCATGTCGGAGGTGAAGAAGGGCGGGCTCGCCACGTTGCGGTGCCGGTGGTGGACCATCAGCGGGCGGCCCAGTTCCCCGGTCTCCAGCAGCGCCTTCAGACGCGTGTACCCGGGGTCGTAGCGGCGCATGAAGCCGACCTGGACACGGCGCCGGCCGAGGGCGGTCTCGGCCTCGACGAGGCGCAGCGCGGAGGCGGCGTCGGGGGTGAGGGGCTTCTCGCACAGCACCGGGAGGTCGTGCGCGAAGGCGGTGAGCAGGGCCGCCTCGTGGGCCGGGCCCGGGGAGGCGACGAGGACGGCGTCGACGTCCACCGAGGCCATCGCGGCGGCCGGGTCGGTGTGCACCGCGCAGCCCTCGACGCGGGCGGCCACGGCCTTGGCCCGCTCCGCGTCGACGTCCACCACTGCCGCGACCCGCGCCCCGCTGATGACCTCCTGGATCCGGCGGACGTGGTCGGCGCCCATGCGTCCGGTGCCGATCACGGCGATGCCCAGGGGTGTGGCCATGGATGTCCTCTCAGGCTCCGCAGGACCTCAGGAACGCACGGGTGCGCACCGCGATCGGCAGCGGCTTGTCCGGCTCGCAGGGGTACATGTCCTGCTCGACGATGGCGAACAGCTCGACCCCGAGCCGCTGCGCCGCCACCAGGACGGGTGCCAGTTCCGGGACCCCGGAGGGCGGTTCGCACATCACCCCGCGCTGGACGGCGGGGCCGAAGGGGACCTCGTTCTTCACGACCTCCGCGAGGATCTCCGGGTCGACCTGCTTGAGGTGCAGATAGCCGATGCGCTCGCCATAGGTCTCGATCAGCTTGACGCTGTCCCCGCCGCAGTAGGCGTAGTGCCCGGTGTCCAGGCAGAGGTTGACCAGCTCGGAGTCGGTGGAGTCGAGGAACCGCTCCACGTGGTCCTCGGTGTCGATGTGGGTGTCGGCGTGCGGGTGGACGACGATGTCGAGGCCGTAGGCCTCCTTGACCTCGTGTCCGAGCCGTTCCATGCCCTTGGTGAGGTGCGCCCACTGCTCGCCGGTGAGCTCCGGGGACTCCAGGATCTCGGCGGTCTTGTCGTCGCGCCAGAAGGAGGGGATGACGACGAGGTGCCGCGCGCCCATCGCCTGGGTGAGCGCGGCGACCTGGCTGACGTGCTCCCAGGTGGACTCCCAGACGGACGGGCCGCGGTGCAGGCCGGTGAACACCGTGCCCGCCGACACCTTCAGACCCCTGCGGGCCACTTCGTCGGTGAGCCGGGCCGGGTCGGTGGGGAGATAGCCGTACGGGCCGAGTTCGATCCACTCGTAACCCGCCTCGGCGACCTCGTCCAGGAAGCGGTCCCAGGGCACCTGCTGGGGGTCGTCGGGGAACCACACGCCCCAGGAGTCCGGGGCCGAGCCGACCCTGATGCGGTCCAGAGCCGCCATGTTCACGCCTTTCCTTCGTCGGTCGTGGCCACCGGCGCGGTCAGGTCCCCCGCCTCGGGGAGCTCCTCCACGTCGACACCGCGCACCTGCGACAGTTCGTGCTTGAGGGCGGCGAGTTCGGCGCCGCCCGCCATGTGGTTGGTGAGTTCTTCCAGACTGACCTGATCACGGGATGCCGACAGTTCCAGGGTGCCGAGCCGCAGCACGCTGAAGTGGTCGCCGACCATGTAGGCGTGGTGGGGGTTGTGGGTGATGAAGATGACGCCGAGGCCACGGTCGCGGGCGGCGGCGATGTACTTCAGGACCACTCCGGACTGCTTCACGCCGAGGGCGGCGGTGGGCTCGTCCAGGATCAGGACGCGGGCGCCGAAGTAGACGGCGCGGGCGATGGCCACGCACTGGCGCTGGCCGCCGGAGAGGGTGCCGATGGGCTGTTCCAGGTCGTCGAGGACGATGCCCATGTGGCGCAGCTCCTCGTCCGCGGTCCGTTTCATGCGGTCGATGTCGAGTCGGCGGACCGGCCAGGGGCCCTTGGTCATCTCGGAGCCGAGGAAGAAGTTGCGCCAGACCGGCATCAGCGGGACGGTCGCCAGATCCTGGTAGACGGTGGCGATACCGCGGTCGAGGGCCTCGCGCGGGGTGGTGAAGCGGACCGGCTCGCCGTCGACGAGGAACTCGCCCTCGGTGTGCTGATGGAGACCGGAGACGATCTTGATGAGGGTGGACTTGCCGGCGCCGTTGTCGCCGAGCACACAGGTCACCTTGCCGGGGTGGACGGCGAGGCCCACGCCGTGCAGGGCGCGGATGTTGCCGTAGGACTTGCCTGCGCCGCGCAGTTCGACGATCGGCCGGTCCTCCTCGGGGCCCGTGTCCTTGCGAATGGCTCCGTGCGGGGTCGTCATTGCGGTCACCTCCGGGTCGCCGTCCGGCGGACCCACAGATTGATGAGCGTGGCGCCGAGCAGCATCACGCCCAGGAACGCCTTGAACCAGTCGGGGTTCCAGCCGGCGTACACGATGCCCTGCTGGACCATGCCGAACATGAACGCGCCGAAGACCGGGCCGATCGCCGAGCCGTAGCCGCCGGTGAGCAGACAGCCGCCGATGACGGCCGCGGCGATGTAGATGAGCTCCTGGCCGACGCCCTCGCCGGACTGCACGGTGTTGAAGGAGAACAGCTGGTGCATGCCGACGAACCAGGCGCCGAAGCCGACCAGCATGAACAGCGAGATCTTGGTGAAGGTCACCGGCACGCCCACGGCCCGGGCGGACTCCTTGTTGCCGCCGACCGCGAAGACCCAGTTGCCGTACTTGGTGCGCAGCAGCACCCAGGTGGCGAGCGCGGCGAAGACCAGCCACCACACGATGGTGATCTTCACCTGGACGCCGCCGACGTCGAAGGAGGAGGCGAAGATCGCCTTGGCCTGGTCGAAGCCGTCCATGTCGCTGATGTCGTCGGTGGCGACGTTGCCGGTGACGAGCTTGGTGATGGCCAGGTTGGCGCCCTGGAGGATCAGGAAGGTGCCGAGCGTGACCAGGAAGCTGGGCAGTCCGGTCTTCACCAGCATCCAGCCGTTGAACAGCCCGACCGCGAGCGAGACGACGAGGGCGACGATCACACCGACCCAGACGTTCATGGTCAGTTGGTAGCTGATCATGCTGGCGGTCAGCGCCGAGGTGATCACCGCGACGCCCGACGACAGGTCGAACTCGCCACCGATCATCAGCAGGGCCACGGGCAGCGCCATGATGCCGATGGTGGACGACTGGTAGAGGATGTTGGCCATCGAACTGCCGTCGCGCACCGGCGGCGCGGCGATCAGGAAGAACACCAACACCGCGACCGCGCCGAGGAAGACGCCCACTTCGGGCCGGGCGAGCAGCCGCAGCGCCAGCGGGCGCTCGGCGGTCCGCCCGTCGGACTCCTTGGGGCCGGGGGCCGGCGGTGTGGTCACCGCCGGGTCGGCATGCCGGGTCACGCTCATCACCGGGTGCCCTTCGAGGCGAATCCGGCGACCGCCTCGACGTTGGACTTGTCGACGAACGCCGGTCCGGTCAGCACCGGCTGCTCTCCGCCGCCCATGTAGTTGCCGTTGTTCTTGTAGAGCCACAGCGAGTCGATGGCCAGGTAGCCCTGAAGGTAGGGCTGCTGGTCGACGGCGAACTCGATGGTGCCCTCGCTGATGGCTCCGGTCAGGTCCTTGTTGAGGTCGAAGGTGGCTATCTTGGCCTTGCTGCCGGACTCGTCGACGGACTGCGCGGCGGTCAGCGCGAAGGGGGCGCCGAGGGTGACGACGTAGTCGATCGCCTTGTCCTCGGCGAGCTTGGCGGTGATGGTCGACTTCACGGACGGCATGTCGGTGCCGTTGACGTTGAGCGTCTCGACCGAACCGGAGAAGGTCTTCTTCACGCCGTCGCAGCGCTGGGTGAGGCCGATGTTGCCCTGCTCCTGGATGACACAGACGGCCTTCTTCGCGCCGGCCTCGTTCAGCCGCTTGCCGAGCGCCTCGCCCGCGACCGTCTCGTCCTGCCCGAAGAACTCCATCAGGCCGAGCTTCTGCCACTCGCTCACACCGGAGTTGAGGCCGACGACGGGTATGTTCGCCGCCTTGGCCTTGGCTATGACGTCCTTGAGCGCGTCCGGCTTGGCGAGGGTGACGGCGATGCCGTCGACCTTCTGGTCGATGGCGTTCTGCACCAGGTTGGCCTGGACGCCGGCGCTGGGGTCGTTCGAGTAGATGAGCTTGATGTTGTCCTTGGCGGCGGCGGCCTCGGCGCCCTTGCGGACGATGTCCCAGAAGGTGTCGCCCGGCGACTGGTGGGTGACCAGGGCGACCGTCATACGCGGGGTGTCCGCCTTGCCCGCGGCGGCTCCTTCCGCGCTTTCCTCGGCGTCCTTGCCGCCGGAGCTGCTGGAGCAGCCCGCGAGGGTCAGGGCGGCCGCGGCGGCCAGGGCCACGAGGGGTGCCATTCTGCGGGAGCGGGAGTGCGAAGAGCGGTCCATCTTTCCTGCACCTCACTGTGCGACGGGGGAACGACGGGGAAGAAACGCGGCTGGTGCGTTGGTCCCGGATCCAATCCCTTGTACAGCCCGCTGTCAATACTTTGTTAAGACATCATTTCACAAGCAGGTCCGAATGTAAGTACAAACCATTGACAGTGCGGGGCCGTGCGGCCTACACCTGGGAGGCGGCGGAGTCGATCTCTACCCGCTGCGGTCGGCCGTATCCCCACGAAAGGCAGGTACGTCCATGGCGAAGCCCCCTGAGCACGCCCGGGACCGGGCCCCGTCCGCCCTCGACGCCCTGCCCTTCGCCCTGGACCGGAACAGTCCGGTGCCGCTGTACCACCAGCTCGCCCAGCAGCTGGAGGCGGCCATCGAGCACGGCAGGCTCGCGCCGGGCAACCTCCTCGGCAACGAGATCGACCTGTCCACCCGGCTCGGCCTGTCCCGGCCCACGGTCCGCCAGGCCATCCAGTCCCTGGTCGACAAGGGACTGCTGGTCCGGCGGCGCGGGGTCGGCACCCAGGTGGTGCACAGTCAGGTCAAGCGCCCGCTGGAACTGAGCAGCCTCTACGACGACCTGGAGGCGGCCGGACAGGGCCCGACCACCGAGGTCGTGCGCCACGAGCCCGTGCCCGCCGCGGCCGACGTCGCCGCCGCCCTCGGCCTGCCGGAGGGGGCCGAGGTGACCTTCCTGGAGCGACTGCGCCACACCCACGGCCAACCGGTGGCGCTGCTGTGCAACTACCTGCCCGCCGGACTCCTGGAGCTCGACACCGCCCGCCTGGAGGCGACCGGGCTGTACCGGATGATGCGCGCGGCCGGGCTCACCCTGCACAGCGCCCGGCAGACCATCGGCGCCCGCTGCGCCTCTGCCGAGGAGGCGACCCGGCTGGACGAGAGGGCGGGCGCCGCGCTGCTCACGATGACCCGCACGGCGTACGACGACACCGGCCGCGCGGTGGAGTACGGCACCCACATCTACCGGGCCTCCCGCTACGCCTTCGACTTCCAGCTGCTGGTCCGGGGCTGAGCGCGGAACTCAGCCCCCAGCAGGGGCGTGCTCGGCGCATACAGGCTCTCCCGGTCCACCGGCTCCAGCGCGCCGGCCAGGACCCGTTCCCGGCTCGGGCGGCCGTAGCGGCCTCGGTCGCCGGTCCGTCGTGCCGGGCCGGGGGGCGGCATCCGGTGCAGACCCAGCCGCAACGCCGGATCCGGCTCGTCAGGGTGGTCGACCATCTCAAGACGGCTGCCCCGTCCGCGCGAGGCGGCCCCCGAGCGGGGCGGCCCGGAGGGGCTGACCGCGGGGCTCGACGCCCTCCTCGACCGGTTCACTTCCTGAGCGACTCGCTGAAGAGGGTGTGCGGGCGCTCCAGGCGCTCGTCGTCCACGACGAGGTCGACGGCCTCGTTGAAGAAGGCCAGACGGCCCTCGATGGCGCCGACCGCCGGCAGCGGCTCCGGGTAGCTCCAGACGATGTTCGGCGGGACGTCCGCCCCGCCCGCGAAGGTCCAGTACCGCGCGGTGCCCTTGTACGGGCAGGACGTGCGGTGCCGGGTCTCCTCGAACAGGTCCAGGCGGACGTCCTCGGCGGGGACGTAGTACCGGGTGGGCAGGCCGGTCTCGAAGAGCAGCACCGGGCGACGGGTGTCCGCGACCACCGTGCCGCCGATCTCCACCTGCACATGCCGGCTGCTGCGCACCGCGTCGACCCGTTTGTGCGGGTCGCGCGGGTGGACGAAGATCTCCTCTTCCTCCTCGTACCAGTGGTCCAGGCCGTCCTTCCAGCGCAGGAACCACTCGAAGGCGATGTGTCCGGCCAGATCGGCCGCGGGGAAGGTCCACGCGGCGTTCGCCACCCGCACTCCGTCGACCTCGAGGTCGTAGAAGACCGTCGAGCCGGTGTGGGTGCCCGTCGGGGGTTCCTCAGCCGGGCGCAGGAGGTCGGTGCGGACCTCCTCGCGCGGGAAGGCGTAGCGCGGGACGGGGATGCCCTCGGGCTCCCAGACGAGGACGGGATGTCGGCTGTCCACGACGGTGACCTCGCCCTTCACCCCGCGCACCCAGCGCTCGCAGGGCTCCCACAGCAGGCCTTCGGGGGTGGTGCGGACGGACCGCTCGGTGGGGAACACGGACATGATCCACTCTCCTTCGGCTCCAGTTCGGAGCCTACTGCGGCCCTGCTTCCCGCGGGCGCCCTCGCTCAGTGGGCGGCGTCCAGCCGGGCCCGCTGCTCCGGCGTCAGCTCCAGGTCCACCGCCGCCAGGTTCTCCTCCAGCTGCGCCACCGACGACGCCCCGGCGAGCGGGATCACCGGCAGTTCCCCGCCGATCTGCCAGGCCAGCACGACCTGGTTGACGGTCGCTCCGGCCTCCCGGGCCACCTCCCGCAGCACCTTCAGCCGGGCCGGGGTGCCCGGATGGTCGTAGTCCCGCGGCAACGGCTTGTCCGGCCGGGTGTAGGCGCCCGCGAGGAGCGGCGAGTAGGCGACCAGCGTGAGGTCGGGCTCGGCGCGCAGGTAGCCGAGGAGTTCCGCGCCGGCGTGGCCGAGGCTGCCGTCCGGGAAGAGCTCGCTCGGCACGTCGAAGCGGGGCCGTAGATGGCTGTGCTGGTACTGGAGCACCTGGTAGCCGGGCAGTCCCGCCGCGGCGGCCAGGGCGCGGGCCCGCTCCACCCGCCACGCGGCGTGGTTGCTGGCGCCCAGCAGGCCGACCGTGCCCTCGGCGACCAGCTCGGCGAACCCCTCGACGGTCTCCTCCAGGGGCACCCGGTGGTCCTCGATGTGGGCGTAGAGCAGATCGATCTTCTCGACGCCGAGCCGCTCCCGGCTGCGCTCGGCGGCCTCGCGGACCACCTTCGCCGACAGGCCCTCGGGGTTGTCGACATAGCTGGTGCCCGGGGCCAGGGGGCGGGCGCCGAGCTTGGTGGCGATGACGATCTCGTCGCCGATGCCCCGGCTGCGCCGCCACCGACCGAGGAGTTCCTCGCTCTGGCCACCCTGGCCGCCGTCCACCCAGAAGGCGTAGTTGTCGGACGTGTCGATGAAGGTGCCGCCGGCCTCGACATAGCGGTCGAGCACGGCGAAGGATGTCTCCTCGTCGGTGGCGGAGCCGAACAGCATCGCGCCGAGCGCGAGGACGCTGACCTCGCGGCGGTGCCGGGGGTCGGTGCCGATGGTGCGGTACTTCATGGGGTCCCCTCCCGTTGGTGGCGAACGAGAGGGAGTCTTCAGCTTGAAGCGCGCTTCAAGTCAAGCGCCGTGCCGCCTACTTGGCGAACGGCCCCTCCAGAGCCGCCCACTGGAGCAGCATGATCGTCTTGGCGTCGGCGATCTCCCCGGTCCGGATCATCTCCAGGGCCCTGCTGAACGGCAGTTCGAGGATCTCGATGTCCTCGCCCTCCTCGCCCAGACCGCCGCCCTCATGGGTCCGGGTGGCGGGACCGTACCGGGCCGCGTAGAAGCTCACCCGTTCGGTGACCGAGCCGGGGCTCATGTAGACGTCGAACACATGCTGTACGGCCCCGATGGTGTGGCCCGTCTCCTCCACCACCTCGCGGCGGACGGCGATCTCGGGATGCTCGTCATCGTCGTCGAGGAGTCCGCCGGGGGTCTCGACGAGCATGCCGTCGGGGTGGCCGTTGACGTACACCGGGAACCTGAACTGGCGCGTGAGCAGCACGGTTTCACGGTCGGTGTCGTACAGGAGCATCGTGGCGCCGTTGCCGCGGTCGTGGGTCTCGCGCTCCTGCGTGGACCAGGTGCCGTCGGCGTGCCGGAAGTCGAACGTCGTGGTCCGCTCGACGTACCAGTGGCTGGAGAGCAGTCTGACGTCCCGCACCTTCACGCGCGGGTTGCCGGTCAGGTCCAGGCCGGTCCGGTCGAGTCCGGTACGGCCGCGGCGGTCGGGAAGGTCGGCTCCAGGAACACCGGGCACAGAGGAAGAAGTCATGGTCCGCTTCTACCATCAGGGACGCGTCAGCCCCCGGCACCCGTCCGCAGCGCCGCCAGCACATCGGCGTCCGTGAGCTGCTCGAAGTCCTCGTACCAGAGGCCGACCGCCATGAAGTCGACCGGCCGGTGCGGACAGATCACCTCGTCGGCCTCCCGGCTCATCAGCCCCAGACCCTCGGGCGAGCCCACCGGCACGGCCAGGAGCACACGCCGGGGCGAGCGGCCGCGGATCCAGCGCAGGGCGGCCCGGGCCGTGGCCCCCGTGGCGAGCCCGTCGTCGACCACGATGACGGTACGTCCGTGCAGGTCGAGGGCGGGTCGGCCGTGCCGGTAGAGCTCCTCGCGGCGATGCAGCTCGGCACGTTCCCGGGCGACGACGGGTGCCAGCTCATCCCGGCTGAGGCCGAGCCGCCCAAGGGTCAGGTCGTCGAAGACCGGGGGGTCGTCACCGCAGATCGCGCCGACGCCCAGCTCCTCCTGGAAAGGCGCGCCGATCTTGCGGGCGACCAGCACGTCGAGGGGGGCGTCCAGGACGCGGGCCACCTCCTGGGCCACGGTCACCCCGCCCCGGGGGAGCGCCAGGACGACCGGGTTCTCCAGGTCCCGGCTCCGCAGCTCCTGGGCCAGCTCCCGCCCCGCATGTCCCCGGTCACGGAACAGCGTCATGATCGTCACCCCATCTGTGTGCCGCGCGCTCCGCGTACCCCCGACGAAACACGCCATACAAGGGCATACGAAAAGGGCCCCCACGAGCTTCCGCCCGCGAAGACCCTCCGCACCGTCGGGACGACAGGATTTGAACCTGCGACCCCTTGACCCCCAGTCAAGTGCGCTACCAAGCTGCGCCACGTCCCGGTGCGCTCACGCACGGTGAGATGCGTGATCGCGCGAACAGCACTTTACCCCACACCGGGGGCGCCTTCGAAGGGGGCGCCGGGCGCGGCACAATCGGGCGTATGGGCAGCACATCGTCGAGCGACGCGGCCGGGGCACGGGACCGGGACAACGAGGGGCGGGCGCGCAACGCGCGGCCCCGGGACGGGCTGGGGCGGCCGCTGCCGTACGGCGCCGACGGCGTCGCCCGCCAACCGGAGGGCGTCGTCCGGACCCCCGAGCAGTCCCTCGCCGAGGCACAGGAGCTGCTGGACGCGGGCAAGCCCTTTCACGCGCACGAGGTCTTCGAGGACGCCTGGAAGTCCGGCCCGGAAGAGGAGCGCGGGCTGTGGAAGGGACTGGCTCAGATCGCCGTGGGGCTGACGCACTCGGCGCGCGGGAACGTCACCGGCGGTCCCCGCCTGCTCCGGCGCGGGGCCGGCGCGGTGGAGGAGTGGGCGACGGCGTCCGGGACGCCACGGCCGTACGGGATCGAGCTGCCCGGCATGATCGCCTGGGCCCGTGAGCTGGCCACGACGGTGGAGACGACGGCCTCTCCGGTCGACGCGACGCGGTGCTCTCCCAGGCTGCGTGCGGTGCCCTAGTCGACCGTGGAGACCACGGCCGCCCCGGGCGACGCGGCGCGGTGCGCGCCCAGGCTGGGTGCGGCGCCCGGAGGCCCGCCGGGGTCCGACAGGGCCTGGTGTCGGGGCCGTCAGTGGGGTGCGGCAGACTCGGGGCGTGCGAAAGATTCATGTCATCGGTATCGGCGCGGGCGACCCCGACCAGCTGACCCTCCAGGCGGTCAGGGCGCTGCGGGACACGGACGTGTTCTTCGTCCTGGACAAGGGCGAGGTGAAGTCGGACCTCACCCAGCTGCGCCGGGACATGCTCGACGCACATGTGCCCGAGGGCTCGTACCGCGTGGTCGAGGCGCGCGACCCGGAGCGGGACCGCGCGGCCGGCGGCTCCGCCTACTCCCCCGCGGTCGGCGACTGGCGCAGCGCCCGCGCGGACATCTACGAGCGGATGATCACCGAGGAGCTGGCGGAGGACCGGACGGGCGCCTTCCTGGTCTGGGGCGATCCGGCGCTGTACGACAGCACGCTCGCGATCCTCCAGGAGGTGCTGGAGCGGGGGCGGGTGACCTTCGAGTACGACGTCGTGCCCGGCATCAGCAGTGTCTCCGCGCTCGTCGCCCGGCACCGCACGGGGCTCAACCGGGTCGCGCGGCCCGTGCAGATCACCACCGGGCGGCGGCTCGCCGAAGGGTTCCCGGAGAGCGTGGACGACGTGGTCGTGATGCTCGACGCGCACCAGACCTTCCGGCAGTACGCCGACCAGGACATCGACATCTACTGGGGCGCCTACATCGGCACCCCGGACGAGATCCTGGACTCCGGGCCGATCGCCGAGGCCGCCCCGCGGATCGAGCGGCTGCGCGCCGAGGCCCGGGAGCGCAAGGGCTGGATCATGGACACGTATCTGTTGCGCCGCAACCCGGAGAGCACCTGAGGCACCCGGGCGGACGGCCCCGCATGCGCGGCCGGTGCCCCGGTGTGATCGTGTCCTCGTGACAGTCGCCGAGGAAGCCGCGCGGCCGCCCGCCGCCGATCCCCCTGTGCTGGACGTGCGCCGCCGCAACATCGTCTTCGTGACGATCATGCTCGGCATGCTGCTGGCCGCCCTGGACCAGACGATCGTCGGCACCGCCCTGCCGACGATCGTGTCGGACCTCGGCGGGGCCGCGCACATGTCGTGGGTGGTGACGTCCTACCTGCTCGCCGAGACCGTGGCGACCGTCCTGGTCGGCAAGTTCGGTGACATGTTCGGCCGGAAGGTGGTCTTCCAGGTCTCGGCGATCGTGTTCATCACGGGCTCCTTCCTGTGCGGCCTCGCCGACAACATGACGCTGCTGATCGTGTGGCGGGCGATGCAGGGCGTCGGCGCGGGCGGTCTGATGGTCACCTCGATGGCCCTGATCGCCGATGTGATCCCACTGCGCGAGCGCGGCAAGTACCAGGGCGCGATCGGGGCGGTGTTCGGGGTGGCCACGGTCATCGGGCCGCTGCTGGGCGGTCTGTTCACCGACCACCTGTCCTGGCGCTGGGCGTTCTACGTCAACGTCCCCATCGCGATCGTCGTCGTCTTCGCCGCCGCCCGCACCATCCCCGTCGTGAAGTCGGCCACCCGGCCGATCATCGACTACCTGGGCATCGCCTTCGTCGCCGTCGGCGCCAGCGCGCTGATCCTGGCGACGAGTTGGGGCGGCAACGAGTACGCGTGGGGTTCGGGCGTCATCATCGGCCTGTTCGTGGGCGGGGTGATCGCCCTCGGGGCGTTCTGCTGGGTGGAGACCCGTGCGGCCGAACCGATGCTGCCCATGCGGCTGTTCGGCAACCCGGTCTTCACGGTCTGCTCGATCCTCAGCTTCATCGTCGGCTTCGCCATGCTCGGCGCGCTGACGTATCTGCCGACCTATCTCCAGTACGTCGACGGCGATTCGGCCACCGTCTCCGGCGTGCGGACCCTGCCCATGGTGATCGGGCTGCTCATCGCCTCGGTGTTCAGTGGCAACGTCGTCAGCAAGACCGGGAAGTACCGGCTCTTCCCGATCGTCGGCTCGCTGGTCATGGGCGTCGGCCTTTACCTGATGTCCCTGATGGGGCCGTCGACCGGGGCCTGGCTCGAGTCGCTGTACATGTTCGTGCTCGGCACCGGCATCGGCCTGTGCATGCAGGTGCTGACGATCGCCGTGCAGAACACCGTCGAGTACGCCGATCTCGGCACCGCCACCTCCGGCGTCACCTTCTTCCGGACGCTGGGCAGTTCCTTCGGTACGGCCGTCTTCGGCACCATCTACACCAACAGCCTCGCCCCCAACCTGAGGGAAGGGGTGGCCGAGGCGGCTTCGGTGCCCGGCGCGGATCCGGCGACCGTGGGCCAGGCGGCGACCAGCCCGGAGGGCGTGCACGGGCTGCCCTCGGAGGTGGCCGCCCCGATCGTCGACGCCTACGCGGACACGCTCCAGACGGTGTTCCTGTGGACCGTGCCGGTCGCGGCCCTGGGCTTCGTCGTCGCCCTCTTCCTCAAGCAGGTCGAACTGCGCGACAGCGCTCGGATGGGTTCGACGGACATGGGCGAGGGGTTCGCCCAGCCGCGCGGCGCCGACTCGCAGGCGGTCCTGGAGGCCTCCGTCGCGAAGATCATCGGCAGTACGGACCTGGACACCGCCCGGCGCCTGGTGCAGGCCTCCGACACCCGGCTCGACGTGGCCGGCGCCTGGGCCGTGATGCAGGTGGAACTGCACACCCGGGTGGTCGGGCACGCCAGCCTCGGACTGATCGCCGCCCGCCGCCGGCTGCCGCCGGAGGTACTGCTGCCGACCTTCGACCGGATGGTCGACGAGGGGTATCTGACGCGCACCGGCTCCCTCCTCGCGCACACCCCGGCGGGCGCCCGCGAGGCCGCGGTCATCAGCGGCGCCTGGGGCGCCTGGCTCATGGACCGGGTGGAACAGGACATCGGCCGCCCCTCCGGTACGGCGCTGCGGGCGGCCGTGGACACGATCGCCAAGCGGCTCCTGGTGGAGGACCTCACCACCGGCCTGCCGTCGTCCCGATCCCGGGAGGCGGAGACGGCCACGGCACAGTGAACGCACGGCCCGAGCCCCCCGCTGCCCGCGGCCCCCGCTGCCCGCCGCCCGCTGAAACCGGATTGCCCCGGAGCGTCGGCCGCCGTCATGATCAGGCCATGTCCCCCGCTCCCGTCCGCTTCCACGATCCCGGCACGACCGCCCAGGCCTTCCGTGACTCGGTGCTGGTCCACTGCCCCCGCTGCGACCGGATCGCGCACTTCGAGCGGGCCCGGGTGATCTGCCGCTCCTGCGGAATGTGCGGTCCCGTCGCCCAGGGCACCTGGCCCACGCTGTGGCTGCGGGGCGCGACCCGGCACGGCGAGCTGTGGGCGTACAGCCTCGAACACCTCGACCTGATCCGGCGGTTCGTCGCGGCGGACCTGCGGGAGCGGGACCCCTGGTACCAGGACGGCCGGAGGATGACCTGCGTGGGCAGGCTTCCCGCCTGGACGAAGAGCGCCAAGAACCGCACCGAGGTGCTGCGCGTCATCGACCGGATGCGGGCCTCGGTCATCCAGGGCTGAGCTCCAGCCGCGCCAGTACGGCGGCCACGTCCGGCACCGCCACCACGCCGGCCGGCAGCTCCGGACGCCGTACGACGACCACCGGCAGCGCGAGCTCCCGCGCCGCCGTCAGTTTCGCGGCCGTCGCCGCTCCCCCGCTGTCCTTCGTCACGAGGACGTCGACGCAGTGGGCCTGGAGGAGAGCCCGCTCGTCGGCCACGGTGAAGGGGCCCCGGGCCAGCAGGACTTCGGTGCGGGGCGGCAGCGGCGGCTCGGGCGGCTCCACGGACCGTACGACGAAGTGCAGGTCCGTCAGGCGGGCGAAGGCCGCGAGACCCAGACGGCCGGTGGTCAGGAAGACCCGTCGGCCGAGGCTCGGCAGCAGGTCCGCCGCCGCGTCCAGGGAGGGCACCGGGTGCCAGCGGTCCTCCGGTCCCGGCCGCCAGCCGGGGCGGCGCAGCACGACGGCCGGGACTCCGGTGGCCGCCGCAGCGCGCGCCGCGTTCGCGGTGATCGCGGCGGCGAAGGGGTGCGTGGCGTCGACCAGGACGTCCACCCGCTCCTCGCGCAGCCACTTCGCGAGCCCCTCCGCGCCGCCGAAACCTCCGATGCGCACCTCGCCGGTCACCGTTCCGGGCCTGCTCACCCGCCCGGCGAGCGAGGTGGTGACACGCAGGCCGGGGCGGGCGGTGAGCGCGGCGGCGAGTTCGCGGGCCTCGGTCGTACCGCCGAGGATCAGGACGTGCTGGGGCATGGGGGTGAGCCTACGGCCGGACCGGCAGGGACCGTGCGGGCACCCGGTCGGCGAACTCTATGAACACAAACGATCAGACGGTGTCGCTCACCTGCGCCGCTCCCTAGCATCGCGCCCCGACGTCGACGAAGACGAGGAGAAGTGCCTTGAACGGGACGACACCCCGCACGCTGAGACGCGGCCTTGCCGCCTGCCTGGCGGTCCTGGCCGTCGGAGGCCTGACCGCCGCCGCACCCGCCACCGAGGGAGCGGCCGCCGCCGGGCCCGCCCCCACCGCCTGCCCGGCCCCGCTCGCCGCGAAGGCCACCTGCTACACCGGCCAGGACGCGAACGGCGCCCACTACGCCCTCGCGGTCCCCACCGACTGGAACGGCTCCCTCGTGGTGCACGCCCACGGCGGCCCCGACCTCGGCGCCGGATCCGACCCCGCCCGCAGCCTCGACGACCTGGGCCGCTGGTCGGTGATGGTGGACGAGGGGTACGCCTGGGCGGGTTCCTCCTACCGGCGGGGCGGCTACGGCACGCGGATGGCGGCGGCGGACACCGAGAGCGTGCGGCGGGTGTTCGTCGGCGCGTTCGGCGAGCCGGAACGGACGTACGTGCACGGGCAGTCGTGGGGCGGGAACGTCGCCGCGAAGGTGGCCGAGACCTACCGGGGCCGCTACGACGGCGCACTGCTCACCAACGGTGTCCTGGCGGGCGGCTCGCGCGGCTACGACTACCGCGTCGACCTCCGCGTGGTCTACCAGTACTACTGCGGCAACCACCCCCGCCCGAGCGAGCCCCAGTACCCGCTGTGGCAGGGCCTGCGCGCCGACTCCACGATGACCTCCGCCGGACTGCGGGCCCGCCTCCAGGAGTGCACGGGCTACTCCTCCGCCCCGCAGGACCGCACCGCCGCGCAGCAGCGCAACCTCGACGACATCCTCGCCGTCACCGGCATCCCGGAGCGCACCCTGGAATCGCATCTGCGGTTCGCCACCTTCACGTTCCGCGACATCGTGCACGAGCGCCTGGGCGGCCGTAACCCCTTCTCCAACCAGGGTGTGCGGTACTCCGGTTCGCACGACGACCGGGCGCTCAACGCCGAGGTGGAGCGGTTCGCCGCCGACCCCACGGCCGTGCGGGACCTGTCGTACGACAGTGATCTGACCGGCGAGGTCCGGATCCCCGTGCTCACCCTGCACGCGATCGACGACCCGACGGCGTTCGTCGAGCACGAGGCCGCCTACCGGGCCACACTCCAAGGGGCGGGCCAGGAGGGGTACTTGGTGCAGACGTTCACCCGGGAGAGCGAGCACAGTGAGCTGAGCGGCGCCGAGTACGCCAACTCGATCGCCGCGCTGGAGCGGTGGGTACGCACCGGGGTGCGGCCGACGGCCCGGTCCGTCGCGGCCGGGTGCGCCTCCGGGTGCTTCTACGATCCCGGCTTCCGGCCCGCTGCCTACGCCTCGCGGGTCGAGCCCCGACCGGGCGGGCTGGGGTGGCCGGCGATGACGGGTGCGCAGGAGCGGGCCTGGAGCCGTGTCGCGGGAGTCGGGATCGCGCCCTGACCCTCCCGGATCGCTAGGGTCCGGGCATGGAATCCGTGCGTGCCGTGCTCATCGACATCGACGGTGTCCTCACCGTCTCCTGGCAGCCGCTCCCCGGCGCGGTCGAGGCCTTGCGGGAGATCCGCGAGGCAGGGTTCGGGGTGGCGCTGGTGACCAACACGACCTCGCGGACGCGGGCGTCCATCGCCGGGACGCTCGCGGACGCGGGGTTCCCGGTGTCGGCCCAGGACATCCTGACGGCGCCCTCGGTGACGGCCGCGTATCTGGCCGAGCACGCGCCGGGGGCGCGGTGCGCGCTGCTGAACAGTGGCGACGTGGCGGAGGACCTTCAGGGGGTGACGCTCGTCGACGAAGCGCCGGACGTCGTCATCGTCGGCGGCGCCGGGGAGGAGTTCGGGTACGCGGAACTGAACCGGGCGTACGGGCATCTGCAGCGGGGGGCGCGGCTGATCGCCATGCACCGGAACCTGTACTGGCGCACGGAAGAGGGGCTGCAGCTCGACTCCGGGGCCTTCCTGGTGGGTCTGGAGCGGGCGGCGCGCGTGGAGGCGGAGGTGACGGGGAAGCCGTCGGCGGCCTTCTTCGAGGCGGCGCTGACCCTGCTCGGGGTGGGCGCGGACCAGGCGCTGATGGTGGGGGACGACGTGGAGTCGGACGTACTGGCGGCCCAGCGGGCGGGCATCACCGGGGTGCTGGTCAGGACCGGCAAGTTCCTCCCGGAGACCCTGCGGGAGGCGAGCGGCGCGCCCGACCATGTGCTCGACTCCTTCGCCGACGTGCCGGCGCTGCTGCGGGGCTCAGGGCAGAAGTAGCTGGACGCCTCCCACGACGGTCGCCGCGATCACGAGCCGCTCGAAGAGCCGTTGGTTGATCCTGTTCACAGCCCATTTGCCGATCAACGCACCGGGCACCACGAACACCACGAGCGCCGCGTCAAGGAGCAGCGAGCGGCCGTCGATCAGACCGAGCCCGACGCTGAACGGCACCTTCGAGACGTTGACGATCAGGAAGAAGAAGGCGGAAGTGCCCAGGAAGCCGAGCTTCCGGAAGCCCGCCGAGAGCAGGTACATCGCCATCACCGGGCCACCGGCGTTGGCGACCATCGTGGTGAACCCGCCGAGCACCCCGTAGGAGCGGGCCTTGATCCGGCCGACCCGGGTGACCACCGCGTCCGGATCCCGCTCGGCGTCGGCGACCCGGCGGCGCCACACCGTCACCGCGGCCATCAACAGCAGGATCGCGCCGATCGAGGACCGGACGATCCCGTCGTCGGCCCACATCAGGAAGAGCGTGCCCGCCACCACCCCGCCCGCGACCGCGGGGAACAGCCGCCACAGGGTGGGCCAGTGAGCGTGCCGGCGGTAGGTGAGCACGGCCAGCACGTCCCCGGCGATCAGCACCGGGAGCAGTACGCCCGTGGAGGCCCGGGCGGGCAGCACCGCGGCGAAGACCGCCAGGCTGACCGTGTTGGCCCCGCTCACGGCGGTCTTCGAGAAACCGACGAGCAGTGCCGCGAGAGCGAGCGCGGCGAACTCCCAGCCGGTGATGTGCCACAGCGTCATCGTGTCCATGCGGAAACTGATGCTATGCACATTCAATCAACGCGGCAGCACCGTCTCATCAGGCGGCGCCTGTCTCATCAGGCGGCGCCTGACAGTTCAGTGCCGCTCCACCAGCACCGCGCTCCCCTGCCCGACGCCCACGCACATCGTGGCGAGCCCCCGCTCCGCCCCCGTACGCCGCATCCGGTGCAGCAGCGTCGTCAGGATCCGCGCGCCGGAGCAGCCCAGCGGATGCCCGAGCGCGATGGCGCCGCCGCTCGGGTTGACCAGTTCCGGATCGACGCCCAGCCGGTCCACGCAGGCCAGCGCCTGGGCCGCGAACGCCTCGTTGAACTCGGCCTCCTGAAGGTCCGCCACGGTCCACCGCGCCCGCGCGAGCACCTTCTGGGTGGCCGGGACCGGACCGATCCCCATCACGTCCGGATGCACCCCCGCGGACGCCCCGGCGACATACCGGCCGAGCGACTCGAGCCCGAGGTCGTTCAGCGCCTCCTCGCTGACGAGAAGCAGTCCGGCCGCGCCGTCGTTCATCGGCGACGCGTTGCCCGCCGTGACCGTGCCGCCCTCACGGAACACGGGCTTCAGGCGCGCGAGCTTCTCGTACGACGTGTCCTCGCGCACGCACTCGTCGCCGTCGACGACGATCCCGTCGGGCCGTTCCACCGGGAGCAGTTCGTCGTCGAAGTGGCCGTTCTTGCGGGCCTCGGCGGCGAGCCGGTGGCTGCGCAGCGCGAACTCGTCCTGCCGTTCGCGCGAGACGCCGTACCGGGCGGCCACCTCCTCCGCGGTCTCCCCCATGGACAGCAGCCCGTGGAGTTCCCTCATCGCCGGGTTGACCAGCCGCCAGCCGAGCCGGGTGTCGACGGTCTCGATGCGGTGCGGCAGGGCCTCGTCGGGCCGGGGCAGCACGAAGGGGGCGCGGCTCATCGACTCGGAGCCGCCCGCGAGCACGATGTCCGCCTCACCCGCGGCGATGGTGCGTGCGGCGGTGGTGACGGCCTCCAGCCCGGACGCGCACAGCCGGTTCACGGTGGCGCCGGGCACCGACTCGGGCAGCCCGGCGAGCAGCGCGGCCATGCGGGCGACATTGCGGTTGTCCTCGCCGGCCTGGTTCGCGGCGCCCCAGTACACGTCATCGACACGCGCCGGGTCGAGCGCGGGCACATCGGCGACCAGGCCCCGGATCACCGCGGCGGCGAGGTCGTCGGGCCGTACGGAGGACAGTGCTCCGCGCAGTTTGCCGATGGGGGTGCGGCGGGCGGCCGCGAAATGGACGGGACGCACGGGGAACTCCTGACCGACAGCGCCGGCGGTCTCACGACCGGTCATGACCAGCGACTCTGATTGACAGCACCGCTTAATTAGCACCGCTAGTTTCGGACTATAGACCGCCGACCGCACCCCTGGGAAGATCCCCGGAGACCTTCACCGACGCAGCCGGAGGAGACATGGCCAACAGCCGCGAACACATCCTGGCCGCAACCCGCGGCCCGATCGTCGTACGCGAATGGCCGAGGCGGGATCCGCGGTACCTGGCGCTCGTCGTGCACGGTTACGGGGAGCACTCCGGCCGGTACGACGGACTGGCCGCGGTCCTCACGGCCCACGGCGCGGCGGTCTTCGCTCCCGATCACACAGGTCACGGGCAGTCGTCGGGCCAGCGGGTGCTGATCGAGGACTTCGAGGACGTCGTCACCGACGTGCACGCCGTCGCGGAGCTGGCCCGGACCGCGCATCCCGGCCTCCCGCTGGTGATGGTCGGGCACTCCATGGGCGGACTGATCTCGGCCCGCTTCGCGCAGCGGTACGGCACGGAGCTCACCGCGCTGGTGCTGTCCGGGCCGGTCATCGGCGACTGGGCGCTGCCGCGCCGGCTGCTCGCCCTCGACGAGATCCCGGACACCCCGATCAGCCCGGGCGCGCTCTCCCGCGACCCCGAGGTGGGCTCGTCGTACGCCGACGATCCGCTGGTGTGGCACGGCGCGATGAAGCGGCCCACGGTGCAGGCCTTCGTCCGGACCCTGGACGTCGTCTCCAAGGGCGGTGACGTCGGTCCGCTGCCGCTGCTGTGGCTGCACGGGGACGACGACCGGCTGGTGCCGCTCGACGGCAGCCGGGCCGGCGTCGAGGAGTTGCGCGGCGAACGGCTGGCCGAGCACGTCTATCCGGGCGCCCGGCACGAGGTGTTCCACGAGACGAACAAGGAGGAGGTCTTCGCCGACCTGGTCCGCTTCCTGGACGACGTACTCACGAAGTGAGACAAGCCACTCCATGGATCGTCGGGTTTGCACCAGTACACCCGGGGCACCCGCGCCCCCATGGAGTGGTTGCGGAACGCGGCCTGCGCGGGTGAGGACCCTGAGCTGTTCTTTCCCGTGGGCACCCGGGGACCGGCTCTGCGGGAGATCGCGGCCGCGAAGAGCGTCTGCGCCCGCTGCCCGGTGAGCCCTCAGTGCCTGGCCTTCGCGCTGCACAGCGGACAGGTCTCGGGGGTGTGGGGCGGGACCCGCGAGGAGGAACGCGCCGAGCTGCTCCGGACGACCAGGGAACACGCGAGGAGGAGAACAGCACCATGACCGTGGTGAGGAGCACTCTGCCCGACAAGGAACGCCGTATCGCCGGGGACGCCCTGCAGGACACCCTGGTGGACCTGCTCGGTCTGTCGCTCGTCGGGAAGCAGGCGCACTGGAACGTCGTCGGACCGAGGTTCCGTTCGATCCACCTGCAGCTGGACGAGGTCGTCTCGGCCGCGCGCGCCTTCTCCGACACCGTCGCCGAACGCGCCGCGGCGCTCGGCGTGTCGCCGGACGGCCGCCCCGAGACCGTCGCCGCGTCCTTCGGGCTGCCCGGCGCCGGGGAGGGCTGGCTGCGCGACACCGAGGTGGTCCAGCTCATGGTGACGACGCTGGAGGCGGCCATCGGCCGGCTGCGGGACCGTATCCAGGCCACCGAGGGGCCGGACCCGGTCACCCAGGACCTGCTGATCACCATCACCGGCGAGCTGGAGAAGCAGCGCTGGATGTTCGACGCGGAGAACTGGCCCCGCGACGAGTGAACCGGCCCCCCGAGAGCGGAAGGGAAAGACGATGACCGACTCCCTCGAACTCGACACGCTGTGGGAGGAGTTCCACCGCGCGGTGAACATGACCTCGCAGGAACTCGCCGCCTGGCTGCGGGTCAGCGAGGCCTCCGAGGAGACCGAACCGCTGCCGGAGCACGCCGGGACACCGACAGGACAGCACGTCCTCGCGATCCTCCAGAAGCGCCGCACGGACCTCACCGACGCCGACATCCAGGTGATGTACGAGGTGGTCGACACGGTCGCCGAAGAGGCGGACGTGGAGAACGAACCCGCGGCCGAGGACCCGCGCCGCCGGCACCTGCTGATGTCCGTCGGACACGATCCGCTGAAGCCGTGAGCGACGAGAGGCGGGTGCGAACTCGCCTCTCTCGCCGCCCATTTGACCAAGGGCCACCCACCCCGGAGGTGGCCGAAGACAGTCTCCGCCGCGTCGGATGATCGTGAAAGACTGCCCGCGACGCACAGCGTGCCGACCGAGCAGAGGAGCAGCGAGTGACCGGGACCGAGCCGGCCGTCCGCATCGACACGACCCGGCCCCATCCGGCCCGGGTCTACGACTGGTACCTCGGCGGCAAGGACAACTACCCGGTCGACGAGGAACTCGGTCGGCAGATCATGGCGATCGACACGGGCGCGCCGCGCGCCGCGCGCAGCAACCGCTGGTTCATGCAGCGGGCCACCCGCCATCTCGCCGGGACGACGGGAATCCGCCAGTTCCTGGACATCGGCACCGGCATCCCCACCGAGCCCAACCTCCACCAGATCGCCCAGTCCTTCACGCCGCAGGCGCGCGTCGTCTACGTCGACAACGATCCGATCGTGCTGGCCCACGCCGAGGCCCTGCTGCGCGGGAGCCCCGAGGGCGTGACGGAGTACGTCCAGGCCGACGCCCGTGATCCGCGCGCGATCCTCGAACAGGCCTCCCGCGTCCTCGACTTCGACCGCCCGGTCGCCCTGTCCCTGATCGCCCTGCTGCACTTCGTCGCCGACGAGGACGGCGCGTACGACCTGGTCGGCACCCTGGTCGAGGCGCTGGCTCCGGGCAGTTGCCTGGTCCTGTCCTGCATGACGGCCGACTTCGAACCGGAGAACGTCCGGGAGGGCATCGAGCGGTACGCGGCGGGCGGGGTCACCCTCGTGGCACGCACGAAGGCCGAAGTAGGCACGTTCTTCGACGGACTTGAGCTGGTCGAGCCGGGCATCGTCTCGGTGCGGGACTGGCGCCCGGACCTCGGCCGGGACGAGTCCCCGCTGGGTCCCGGACCCGTGTCGCTCTACGGCGGAGTCGGCGTCAAGCGCTGAGCCGCCCGCACGTCCCACCCCTGACCGGTGCGCCCGGCAGCACGAGCGACCCCGGACGGTCTCCCGAACGGGCCGGCCCCCGAAGGGTCACCCGAACGGGCCGGTGCCGCTGGTGGTCGCGAGGGGCCGGTGATGCGCTGGGGGAAAGCGTCCCGAGGAGGCATCCCGCCATGACCCGCACCCGCCGACCGGCCCCCGTCCTCGCCGCGGCCCTGGCGACAGCCGCCCTGCTGACCTGCGCCGCCTGCTCGGACGACGCGAAGGACAGCGCCGGCGCCACGGACGCGGCCACGACGGACGTGGCCGCCACCCCGCTGGCCGCGCGGACCACCGCCGCGCCCACCCTCACCGAGGCCGGTGCCCGGGCCGCGCTGATCACCGAGTCCGACATCGAGGACGACTGGACCCAGGTCGAGAACGCCGAGGACTGGCGCGATTCCCTGCTCATCGCCCAGGTCGACGTGGGTGATTTCCTCACCGGCAAGGCGGACGCCGCCGACTGCCAGCGGCTGCTGGACGGCCTGTACAGCGAGGACCTGCTGGGCAAGCCCTCCGGCGCGTCGGCGCTGCGCGGTTTCGAGGAGGGCGACTCCCGGCTGCTGTACCAGGTCGCCGCGTACGACCGGACCGACGTCGGCGAGTCCCTGGCCTGGATGAAGACCCTGCCGGAGAAGTGCGACCGGTTCACCGCCACCGACAAGGCGGGCGAGGAGCGGACGGTCGAGGTGATCGGGACCTCGCTGCCCGACGAGGGCGACGCCCGTCAGGGACTGCGCGTCACGGTCCAGGGCGACGTCGACGGCTCGCCCACCACGCTGACCCAGGACGTGGCCGCCGTACAGGTGGGCTCCGACGCGATCACGGTCACCGCGGGCGGCCTGGACGGCGACGAGGACGACTCCGTCGAGGACGCCGTGGAGAAGGGCACCCAGCGTCTGGAGGACGTCCAGGCGGGCAAGACGCCCTCCGCGTAACGGCGTGGATTTTCCGCCGAGTTCACCCTCGCGCAGCCCAACCGCCGCTGATCCTGTGCCGATTCCGCAGACAGGGTGATCAAGGGACGGCACAATGGCCCCACGGCCGGTTTCGGCCGTACGTGCGAGGAGAGGAACGAGTCGTGACCGAAGGCCACACCCCGGCGGACGTGTCGTCGAGGCTGAACACCGGTGTGGCGCACAACGCGCGTGTGTGGAACTACTGGATCGGCGGCAAGGACAACTACGCGGTCGACCAACAGGTCGGCGAGCATGTCGCCGGGATGTTCCCGATCATCCGGGACATCGCCCGCGCGGACCGCGACTTCCTCGGCCGGGCGATGCGCTTCCTCGCCGAGGAGCGCGGGGTACGGCAGTTCCTGGACATCGGCACCGGCCTGCCGACGGCGGACAACACCCACGAGATCGCCCAGCGGGTGGCCCCGGACGCGCGGATCGTGTACGTCGACAACGACCCGATCGTGCTCGTGCACGCCCGCACCCTGCTGACCGGCACCGACAGCGGTGTCACCGCCTACGTCGACGCCGATGTGCACGACCCCGACGCGATCCTCGAACGCGCCGCGTCCACCCTGGACTTCACCCAGCCGGTCGCGGTGATGATGCTCGGCATCCTGAACTTCGTCCTCGACGCCGACAAGGCCCGTGACATCGCCCGCCGGGTGATGGCCGCGGTCCCCTCCGGCAGCTACCTGGTCCTGACCCACCCCACCTACGACGACGAGGTGGGCGGCGCGGGCCAGATCCCGGCGATGGAGTTCTGGAACGAGAACGCCACTCCCCCGATCACCGCCCGCAGCGGCGCCGACATCGCCGCGTTCTTCGAGGGCCTGGAACTGCTCGAACCGGGCCTGGTGTCGTGCTCGGTGTGGCGCGCCGAGTCCGACTCTCCCGTCGCGGTGCCGCAGTACGGCGCGGTGGCCGTGAAACCCTGACGCCCACAGCGAGTTTCACGACCCAGCTCGACGAGGAGAGCGCATGACCACCCTTGCCGACCCCGTGCCCGGGGGACGTCCCGGGGACGTCGAGCGGGCCACCGCGCTGAGCGGGGAGCTGGCCGGGCGGGGCGTGCACGGCGTTGTGCTGGCCTATGTGGACACCTCGGGCATCGGCAGAGTGAAGGCGATCCCGACGGCGAAACTGCCCCACGCTGCGGCCTGGGGCGTCGGGATGTCACCGGTGTTCGACACGTTCCTGGCGAACGACTCCATCGTCACCACCGACGTCCTCGGCTCCCCGGACGGCGATCTTCGTCTCTACCCCGACCTGGACCGGCTGGTGGTGCTGGCCGCACAGCCCGGCTGGGCGTGGGCGCCGGTCGACCGGATCACCCAGGAGGGCGAGCGGCACCCCGGCTGCGTCCGTACCGTCCTGCGCCACCTGGTCGCGGAGGCCGAGCGGCGCCACGGCCTCACCTTCCGGGCGGCCATCGAGATCGAGTGGGCCGTCGGTCAAGGACCTCTGGCCAAGGGCGAGTTCGTGCCCGCGGTGACAGGTCCGGCGTACGGCGCCACCCGGCAGATCGAGCTGAGCGACTGCACCGCCGAGCTGCTGGCCGCGCTCGCCGAGCAGGGCGTGGAGGTCGACCAGATCCATCCCGAGTACGCGGCGGGCCAGTTCGAGCTGTCGGTGGGCGCCCTGGACCCGGTGGCGGCGGCCGACCGCAGCGTCCTGGTGCGGCAGACGATCCGGGCGGTGGCCCGGCGCCACGGCCTGGTGGTCTCCTTCGCCCCCGCGGTCTTCGCCGAGGGCGTCGGCAACGGCGGCCATCTGCACCTCTCCGCCTGGCGCGACGGCGCCAACCTGCACGCGGGCGGCGACCGCCGGCACGGCATGACGGCCGACGCGGAATCCTTCACGGCGGGCGTACTCGCCCGCCTCCCGGCGCTGACGGCGGTGACCGCGCCCAGTCCGGCCAGCTATCTGCGGCTCAAACCCGCCCAGTGGGCAGGGGTGTTCACGGCCTGGGGCCGGGAGACGCGGGAGGCGGGCGTTCGGGTGATCACCGGCACCGCGGGCCTGCGGGACCTGGCGGCGAACATCGAGATCAAACCGGTCGACCTGGCCGCGAACCCCTATCTCGCCCTCGGCTGCGTCGTCGCGGCGGGCCTGGACGGCGTCACGCGCTCGGCCTCCCTGCCCGAGGAGATCACCGGCGATCCGAGCCGCCTCGGCCCCGAGGAGGCCCGCGCCCGGGGCGTGCGCCGGCTGCCGACCTCGCTCGGGGAGGCGGTGGAGGCGTTCCGCGGGGACGAGGTGCTGTCCGCCGCGCTCGGGCCGGTCCTCGCCGACGCGGTGACGGCCGTACGGGAGGGCGAGATCGCCGCCGTCGACGGACTCGACGACGCGGAGATCGCGGCGGCCTACCGCTGGCGATACTGACGTGACGGCCACCGTGCAGGAGGCGCTGGCCGCGCTTCCCCTGGTCGACCATCACTGCCACGGCGTGGCCGGCGAGGCCCTGGACCGGCCCGGCTTCGAGTCGCTGCTGACCGAGGGCGCGGCCTGGCCCGGGATCTCCCCCTTCGACACCCCGGTCGGCGTGGCCGTCCGCCGGCACTGCGCACCCCTGCTCGACCTGCCCCGGCACGCGGCCCCGGACGCCTATCTGGACCGGCGCGCCGAACTCGGCCCGCGCGAGGTGACCCGGCGCCTGCTGGCCGCCGCCGGAACCGAGGTGTTCTGCGTCGACACCGGCCACACCCCGCTCCCGCTCACGGCCCCGCGCGAGCTGGCCGAGGCGGCCGGGGGCAGCGCCTACGAGGTCGTACGACTGGAGAACGTCGCCGAGTCGGTGGCGGGGGCGGGTGTCGAGCCGGACGCGTACGGTGCCGCCTTCCGCCGCGCCGCCGAGGACGCCGTGCGGCGGCCCGGGGTGGTGGCGGTGAAGTCGGTCGCCGCCTACCGCACCGGCTTCGACCTCGACCCGGCCCGGCCCACCGAGGCGGAGGTCACCGAGGCGGCCCGGCGCTGGCTCGCGGCGGGCGGGCGGCTCGCCGATCCGGTGCTGGTGCGGCAGTTGCTGTGGACGGCCGTGGACCTCGGGCTGCCGCTCCAACTGCACACCGGATTCGGGGACAACGACATCCGGATGCACCGGGTGGACCCCACCCACCTCACCGACTGGCTGCATCTGACCGCCGGCACGATCCCCGTGCTGCTGCTGCACTGCTGGCCGTATCAGCGCCAAGCCGCTTATCTGGCCGCCGTGTTCGAGCACGTGTACCTCGACGTGGGCCTCACCCTGCATCACGTCGGGCCGGCCCGGGCACGCGCGGTGCTGGAGGAGGCGCTGGAGATCACCCCGTTCCGCAAGCTGCTGTACAGCTCCGACGCCTACGGGCTGGCCGAGTTCTACCTGCTCGGCGCAGTCTCCTTCCGGCGGGGTCTCGCCGCGCTGCTGCAGGACCGGGTCGACGAGGACGAGCTGAGTCTGCCCGACGCCTTACGGATCGTGCGGTGGACCGGCTCCGCCAACGCCCGCCGCCTGTACGGACTTCCCGCCGAAACCGTCCCCCGTCGCGACTGAGCGCGGCCGTCACCGGAAAGTATGATCAAGCAATGTCTGATATGACCGAAACCACGCCCGGTTGGCTGACCTCCGACGAGCTGGAGATGGCTCGCGCCAACATGCCGATTCTGTATGTCGAGGCCGTGCCCGTGCGCGTCGACGACAGCGGCGAGGTGACCAGCATCGGCCTGCTGCTGCGCATCGGACCGGACGGAACGGTCAGCCGGACCCTGGTCTCCGGCCGTGTGCTGCACCACGAGCGGGTGCGCGACGCACTCCTGCGGCACTTGGAGAAGGACCTCGGCCCGGTGGCACTGCCCCGGGTCCCGGCCTCCCTGCAGCCCTTCACGGTCGCGGAGTACTTCCCCACGCAGGGCATCACGCCGTACCACGACCCCCGTCAGCACGCGGTCTCGCTCGCCTACGTGGTCCCCGTGACCGGTGACTGCCGCCCCCGGCAGGACGCCCTCGACCTGGTGTGGTTCAGCCCGCACGAGGCCCTGTCGCCCGCGGTGCAGAGCGAGATGCCGGGCGGCCACGGCGTGCTGCTGAAGCAGGCGCTGGCGCATGTGGGGTGCGTGATCTGACGGTCACGGAGCCTGTCGCGGGCCCGCCCTCCCCGCGACGCCTCCCGGCCACAAAATTAGAATCTGTCGTTTTCTTGAACCGTTCGTGTTTTTGAGGGTAGGTTCGGCGACATGAGCTCCTCCGGAACCCCGACCACCGCCGACGAGCTGCGCGGCGCGGGCCTGCGGGTGACGGCCGCGCGGGTCGCGCTCCTGGAGACCGTCCGGGTCGGTGACCACCTGGGCGTCGAGGCCATCGCCTCCGGAGTGCGGGACCGCGTGGGCCATATCTCCCTGCAAGCCGTGTACGAGGGTCTGCACGCCCTCACCACGGCGGGACTCATACGCCGTATCGAACCGGCCGGCAGCCCGGCCCGGTTCGAGGGACGCGTCGGGGACAACCATCACCACATCCTGTGCCGGTCGTGCGGCGTCGTCGCCGACGTCGACTGCGCGGTGGGTGACGCCCCCTGTCTGACCGCCTCGGACGACCACGGTTTCACGATCGACGAGGCCGAGGTCATCTACTGGGGCACCTGCCCCGACTGCTCGACCCCCCAAAGTCTCTGAGCACGAGATCCACCAAGCCCGGAAGGATGCCGCAATGGCTGAGAACCCCGACGCAATCGTCACCGACCCCAAGACGGAGGAGGGCACGGGGGGCTGTCCCGTCGCGCACGGGCGTGCCGCGCACCCGACCCAGGGCGGCGGCAACCGTCAGTGGTGGCCGGAGCGCCTCAACCTGAAGATCCTCGCCTCGAACCCGCCGGTGACCAACCCGCTGGGCGAGGAGTTCGACTACGCCGAGGCGTTCCAGAACCTGGACCTGGCGGCGGTGAAGCAGGACATCGCCGAGGTGCTGACCACCTCGCAGGACTGGTGGCCGGCGGACTTCGGCCACTACGGCCCGTTGATGATCCGTATGGCCTGGCACAGCGCGGGCACCTACCGCATCAGCGACGGCCGCGGCGGCGCCGGCGCCGGCCAGCAGCGCTTCGCGCCGCTGAACAGCTGGCCGGACAACGGCAACCTGGACAAGGCACGCCGTCTGCTGTGGCCGGTCAAGAAGAAGTACGGCCAGTCCATCTCGTGGGCCGACCTGATGATCCTCACCGGCAACGTCGCCCTGGAGCAGATGGGCTTCCAGACCTTCGGCTTCGCCGGCGGCCGCGCGGACGTCTGGGAGGCCGACGAGGACGTGTACTGGGGTCCCGAGACCACCTGGCTCGACGACCAGCGCTACAGCGGTGACCGTGAGCTGGAGAACCCGCTCGGCGCGGTCCAGATGGGCCTGATCTACGTCAACCCGGAGGGCCCCAACGGCAACCCGGACCCGATCGCCGCGGCCCGCGACATCCGCGAGACCTTCCGCCGGATGGCGATGAACGACGAGGAGACCGTCGCCCTCATCGCCGGTGGCCACACCTTCGGCAAGACCCACGGCGCCGGCCCGGCCGACCACGTGGGCAACGACCCCGAGGCCGCCTCCATGGAGGAGCAGGGCCTGGGCTGGAGGAGCACCTACGGCACGGGTGTCGGCAAGGACGCGATCACCAGCGGTCTCGAGGTCATCTGGACCACGACGCCGACCCAGTGGAGCAACGGCTTCTTCAAGAACCTCTTCGAGTACGAGTACGAGCCGGACACCAGCCCGGCCGGCGCGCACCAGTGGATCGCCAAGGACGCCCCGGAGATCGTGCCGGACGCCTTCGACCCGGAGAAGAAGCACCGCCCGCGGATGCTGACCACCGACCTGTCGCTGCGGTTCGACCCGATCTACGAGCCGATCTCCCGCCGGTTCTACGAGAACCCGCAGGAGTTCGCGGACGCCTTCGCCCGCGCCTGGTTCAAGCTGACCCACCGTGACATGGGCCCGAAGTCGCTGTACCTCGGCCCGGAGGTCCCCTCCGAGACGCTGATCTGGCAGGACCCGCTGCCGCAGGCCGAGGGCGAGCGGATCGACGCCGCCGACGTCACGGCGCTGAAGGCGAAGATCCTCGACTCGGGTCTGAGCGTCTCGCAGCTGGTCTCGGCCGCCTGGGCCTCCGCCTCCACCTTCCGCGGCAGCGACAAGCGCGGTGGCGCCAACGGTGCCCGGATCCGCCTGGAGCCGCAGCGCGGCTGGGAGGTCAACAACCCGGACGAGCTCGCCCAGGTGCTGCGCGCCCTGGAGGGCATCCAGAGCGAGTTCAACTCCGGCGCCAAGAAGGTCTCCCTGGCCGACCTGATCGTCCTCGGCGGCTCCGCCGCCGTGGAGAAGGCCGCCAAGGACGCCGGTGTCGAGGTCGAGGTGGCGTTCACGCCGGGTCGTGTCGACGCGACCGAGGAGCACACGGACACCGAGTCGTTCGCGGCCCTCGAGCCGACGTCCGACGGGTTCCGCAACTACCTCGGCAAGGGCAACCGCCTGCCGGCCGAGTACCTGCTGCTGGACCGGGCGAACCTGCTCACCCTCAGCGCCCCCGAGATGACGGTCCTGGTCGGTGGTCTGCGCGTGCTGGGCGCCAACCACAACGGCACCAAGCACGGCGTCTTCACCGAGACCCCGGGCAAGCTGACCAACGACTTCTTCGTCAACCTGCTCGACCTGGGCACGGAGTGGAAGTCGACCTCCGCCGACCAGTCCACCTTCGAGGGCCGCGACCTGGCCTCGGGCGAGGTCAAGTGGACCGGTACGCGGGCCGACCTGGTCTTCGGCTCGAACTCCGAGCTGCGGGCGCTCGCCGAGGTCTACGCGAGCGACGACGCGAAGGAGAAGTTCGTCAAGGACTTCGCCGCGGCGTGGACCAAGGTCATGGAGCTGGACCGCTTCGACCTGGTCTGATCCCACCAGTCACCCCGGGCCGGCCGACCTTCCGTCGGCCGGCCCGGCCGTTTGTCCCCTTCTCGCTCGTCTGGAGACGCATCAGTGGATCTCACGTTCACCGGCAAGGTGATCGAATGGCGCGGTCCGGCGCCGTACTACTTCGTCCCGCTCCCGGACGAGGAGTCCGCCGACATCCGCGAGGTGGCGGCGATGGCCACGTACGGCTGGGGCGTGATCCCGGTGGAGGCCCGCGTCGGGCAGGCGGACTTCACGACGTCCCTGTTCCCCAAGGACGGCGGCTACCTGCTGCCGCTGAAGGCGGCGGTACGCAAGCCGGAGCGGCTCTCGGCGGGCGACGAGGTGGCGGTGGCGCTGACGGTCCGTCTCTGAGAAAGCCCCGACAGACACGACGGAGGCCGTCCTCTCATCTCTGAGAGGACGGCCTCCGACCTGCGATGAAGCTGGTCGGGACGACAGGATTTGAACCTGCGACCCCTTGACCCCCAGTCAAGTGCGCTACCAAGCTGCGCCACGTCCCGATGCCCGCCTGACCTGGGCTTTCCCCGGGCCGAACGAACATGGAAACAATACCGCACTCGGCTCGGTGGTCGCGCACCGGTTTATTCGGTGCCCACCCGCTCGGGGTCCCCGGCGGGCATCGCGCCGGTGGTCGGCGCGTCGACGCGTTCCAGGTTCCGGATCGGGCGCACCGCGAGCAGGGTCGCGGCCACGACCAGGCTCATCACGGCCGCCACCACGAGCACCTGGTCGGTGCCGAGGACGGCGGCCGAGGGGCCCGCCAGGGCCTGGCCGACCGGCATCATCGCCAGGGAGCCCGCGACGTCGTAGGCGTGGATGCGGTTGAGGACCTCGGGCGGGACCTGGGTCTGGACGGTGGTCGCCCACATCACGCTCCAGAAGGACATGCCCGCGCCCGCCACGGCGGCGCCGGCCGCCATCGCCGGTACGTCCAGGCCCAGGCCCACCGTCGCCGGGAAGCCGACGAACGCGAAGAGGCTGATCGCGCCCGCGCGGAGCATCCGGCGGGGGCGCAGACGCAGGGCCAGCAGGCCGCCGACCACGGTGCCGGCGCCCAGGGCGGAGTTGATCAGGCCGTAGGCGCCGGGTCCGTGTTCCTGTACGACCTCCGTCGCCACCAGGGGGATGCTCGGGCCCCAGACGGTGAGCATGTAGAGACACCAGACGGCGATCACGCCCCAGAGCCAGGCCCGTGACCTGAACTCCCGCCAGCCCTCGACCAGGTCCGCCCGGAAGGTGCTCGGCACCGGCGCGCCGTCGAGGGGCAGCGGGGGCAGGCGGAGCAGCAGAAGGCACAGCGCGCTCACGGCGTACGTCGCCGCGTGGGCGGCGAAGACCCCGCCCGGGGAGGCGAGGCCCACCAGGAGCCCGGCGAGGGCGGGTCCGGCCAGCTGGGCCGCCGATTCCGCGATGCGTATCGCGCCGTTCGCGCCTTGGACGTCGGTGGCCAGCCGGGGTGTCGTGCTCGCGACGCCCGGCTGGAAGACGGCGCCCGCGACGCCGTTGACGAAGCCGATCGCGCAGATCTCCCACAGCACCACGTGCCCGGTGAAGAACAGACCGGCGGCCAGCGCCTGGGTACCCAGGCGCACCACGTCCGCCCAGATCATCAGCAGACGCGTGCTGAACCGGTCGGCGATCACTCCGCCGAAGACGACCAACCCGGCGAAGGCGGCGGCGGTGGCGGCCATGGCGAGGCCGACCGCGCCCGCGCCGTAGCCGTGCTGGAGCAGTCCGGCGGCGAGGGCCACCGGCAGCATGGTGTCACCGAGCCGGGCGACCGCCCGGGCCACGAAGAACAGGCCGAAGTCACGGGACCACACGGGATGCCCCCCGGCCGCCCCTTCCCGAGCCGGCTTCGACAGCCCCCTCGCCATGCCCCCGCTCCCCTCCGCGCACATCCGCCCCTGAGGCAGCCGGAGCCCCCTCCGCCCCGGCTGCCACGCTCGCCCCCGGATCATGCCACGCGGTACCGACAACGCCCGAGGGATTTCACTCGGCGCCCGGCAGCCCCAACTCCGGGTAGTCCTCCAGGAGTCGGGTGGGCGCCGCCTGACGCCAGGAGTCGGCGAGGATGTCCCGCAGCTCCCCCTCGTCCTCCAGTGCCGCGAGCCGTACGCGCACCCAGGCGAACTGCGCCTCGTGGTCGGCGATCCAGAACTTGTCCGGCTCGGCCAGCACGAGTTCGTCGCGCTCCTCCTTGGGGCAGCGCACCGCGATGGAGGTCTCTTCCTCGGGCAGCGTGGCGAACATCTTCCCCGCCACCCGGAAGGTGGGCATGCTCCAGGCGATCTTCTCCGTCGTGTCCGGCAGGGACAGGGCGATACGGCGTACGTCTTCGGCATCGTGCATGGCAGGCACCGTAGCCGCTGCCACTGACAGTCAGCCGGTGCCGACGTGCTTGTAGTACAGGGTCGTCGGCCGCAGCACCCCGCCCGGGTCCGCCGCGTAGTCGGGAATCACCCCGGCCCGCGTCCACCCCGCCGACCGGTACAGATGCTCCGCGGGGCTGTCGGTCTCGGTGTCCAGGTGCAGCAGGGTGACACCCGCGGCGCCGGCCGCCTCCTCCGCGGCGGTCAGGAGCGTACGGCCGAGGCCGCGTCCCCGGGCGTTGCGGTGCACCATCAGCTTGACCAGCTCGGCGCGATGGCGGCTGTTGGGCTTGTCGGGGAAGACGAGGCTGACGGTGCCGACGATCCGCCCGCCGTCGAGCGCGACCCACACGGCGAACCGCCCCTCCGCCCGCGCCCTCCACCAGGCCCGCGCCTCCGCGCGGTCCAGGGGCGCGAGGAAGCCGATCGAGGCGCCCCCCTCCACCGCGTCCATCAGCAGATCCGCCAACTGGTCCACGTATTGCGGCAGTTGGGCCTCGGTCAAGCGTGACACGATCACGGCAGCACCACCGCCAGCACATACCGCGTCTCGTCGGGACCGCCGCATCGGAACCGCGTCGGCCCCCACACCCGCAGCCGCAGACAGTCCCCGGCCTCCAGGTGATGCCCGGCGTCCTGCGCGGTCACGTCGAGCGCCCCCCGCAGCACCCAGATGTGCTGCTCCAGACCTGGCACGGGCGGCCGGTCGTAGGCGATGTCGGCGCCCGGGGCCAGCCGCCCCTCGACCAGCTCGCCGCGCAGCCCGGGGTGCGGCGGGGACACGGACCGGCGTACGAACCCGGAGGCCCGGTCCGCCCAGACCTGCTGTTCGGCGGCCCGCACCAGCAGGGCGGGCTCGGACTCCACCTCGCTGAGCAGCTGGGACATGGTCTGCCCGTACACCCCGCACAGCCGGTTCAGCAGCGAGGCGGTGGGGCTGATCTCCGCCCGCTCGGCCCGCGACAGGGTCGACTTGCTGACCCCGCTGCGCTCGGCCACCTCACCCAGCGACCATCCGTGCGCGGCGCGCAGCTCGGCCAGCCGGGCGGCGAGCCGGACGTCGACGGGGTCGGGGCCACCCTCCACAACAGTCTGTTTCATATTCGGGACTCTATCCCGTATCTGAAACAGGCGTCACTCCCTCCCCCTCACTCCCTCCCCCCGAACGCCGCCAGCGTCCGCTCCAGCGCCGGCAGCGCGCGCACCACCCGCTTGGACCGGATCAGCAGATCCCACGCGGGCTCGAACTTCTTCCACCCGCCCGCGTAGGCGAGATGCCGCAGCCGCTCGCGCGTCCCGGGCTGGGCCCCCGCACCCCGCCAGATGTTGGACCAGCGATAGAAGTCGCGGTACGCCCGCCAGTACCCGTCCTGCAGCTGACGCGGCGTCATGCCCTTCGGCCGGTAGACGACATGCCGGGTGTCGTACAGATCCCAGTCCCGGTGCACGATCCGGTCCTCGGCCTCCAGTTGCTTCCACAGCCCGGTCGACGGATACGGCGTCATGATGTGGAAGGTCGCCGTCTCGATGCCCTGCTCCACCGCCCAGGCCACGGTCCGGTCGAAGACGTCGGGGCCGTCCTGGTCGAGCCCGAAGACGAAGCTGGCGTTGACCATCACCCCGGCATCGTGCAGCCGCCGTACCGCCGCCGCGTAGTCGGTGCCGATGTTCTGGTTCTTGCGGCGCTCGGCGAGGTTGGCGTCGTTGACGGTCTCGAACCCGACGAACAGGCTGCGCAGCCCCGCCTCCACCGCGCGCTCCAGCAGGTCCGGTTTCAGGACGGAGTTGACCGTGCCGGCCGCCTGCCACAACCGGCCCATGCCCTTCATGCCGTCGAACAGGGCCTCGGCGAAGCGGCGGTTGCCGAGCAGATGGTCGTCGAGGAAGTAGAGATGGCGACCGGGCAGGCGGTCGATCTCGGCCAGGGCGTCGTCGACGGCCTGCGTGTAGAAGGACTTCCCGCCCTCGAAGAAGGCGTCCTTGTAGCAGAAATCGCAGTGGTGCGGACAACCCCTCGATACCACGATCGAGTTCGGCACCAGGTACAGGTGACGTTTGATCAGATCCCGTCGCACCGGCGGTAGTCCGGCAAGCGTCCGCCGCGTGGAGTCGTAGCGCCGGGCGGGGGCGCCGTCGCGGAAGTCCTTCAGGAACAGCGGCCAGGTGTCCTCCCCGGGCCCGGTGAAGATCGTGTCGGCGTGGGCCGCCGCCTCCTCGGGCAACGAGGTGACATGCAGTCCGCCCATGGCGACATGCACCCCCCGGGCCCGGAAGTGATCGGCTATCTCGTAGCCGCGCCGGGCCGAGGTGATGTACGGCTGGACGACCAGCAGGTCGGGGGTGTCCAGGGACTCCAGGTCGATCCGTTCGACGTGCTCGTCGTGGAGGGTGACCTCGTCACCGGGGTCCAGATAGCCGGCCAGGGTGGCGAGGCCGAGCGGCGGGAACAGCGAGTACTTGATGGGCCGGAACAGCGGGCTGGTCGCCTCGGTCAGGGCCGGAAGGATCATCGTCACACGCATGACAACCCAGACTCCGGAAGGCGCGTGGCCGGTTCCCGGCCCGCTCTAGGCCTCCGCCGCGACCAGAAGTGCGTCCAGGACCGGCCGGATCAGCGGATGCTCCTCCGCGCCTCGTCGTACGGCCGCGAAGACCCGGCGCGTGGGTGCCACCCCGTCGACCGGGCGGACGACCACGCCGGTGAGATCCGTGCCGCGCAGCGCCGAGCGCGGGACCAGGGCGACGCCCACGTCCGCCGAGGCCAGCGCCACCACCGCGCGGAAGTCGTCCGAGGAGTGTTCCAGGCGCGGCTGGAAGCCGGCGTTCTCGCAGGCGAGCACGACCACGTCATGGCAGGGATTGCCGGGGTACGGCCCGATCCACGGGTCCTTGGCCAGCTCCCCCAGCGGCACCTCGGCCACATCGGCCAGCCGGTGCGTCATCGGCACCACCGCGTCGAAGGGCTCGGCGTACAGCGGGAGGTGGCTCAGCCGCGGGTCGTCGGCGGGCGGGGCCCCGCGGTACTCGACGGCGACCGCTATGTCGACCTGCCGGTCCAGCACCATCGGCAGGCTGGCGTCACCCTCGGCGTCCAGGACCCGGATCCTGATCCCGGGCGCGGTATCGGCGAGGCGGGCCACGGCCGGGGCGACGACCTGGGCGATCCCGGTCGCGAAGGAGGCGACGGTGACCGTGCCGGCCGCCCCGGAGCCGTAGGCGGCCAATTCCGCCTCGGCCCGCTCCAGCTGGGCGAGGACCGCGTTGGTGTGGCTCAGCAGGATCTCACCGGCCGGGGTGAGCCGTACGCCCTTGGCGCCGCGCTCCACCAACCGGTGGCCCGTCTCCTGCTCCAGGGCCGTGAGCTGCTGCGACACCGCTGAGGGCGTCAGATACAGCGCGGCGGCAGCCGCCGTCACGGTGCGATGGTCTGCCACCGCACGGAGGATGTGGAGCCGCCGCGCTTCGATCACCCGTCGATTGTCTCAGGTCAGCCGGCCAGCTCCGCCCGGGCGGCGACGAAGGCGTCCACGGCCCGGTCGACGTCCTCGGTGGAGTGCGCGGCGGACAGCTGGACCCGGATGCGGGCCTGGCCCTGCGGCACCACCGGGTAGGAGAACCCGATCACGTACACCCCGCGCTCCAGCAGCAACTCGGCCATCCGGCCCGCCTCGGCCGCGTCGCCGATCATGACGGGGGCGATGGCGTGGTCGCCGGGGAGGATGTCGAAGCCCTCCTCGGTCATCCGGCGGCGGAACAGGGCGGTGTTCTCGCGGAGCCGGACCCGCAGGTCGTCGGCGGACTCCAGCAGGTCGAGGACCTTCAGGGAGGCGGCGGCGATCACCGGGGCGAGGGTGTTGGAGAACAGGTACGGGCGGGAGCGCTGGCGGAGCAGGGCGACGATCTCCGCGCGGGCCGCGACATAGCCGCCGGAGGCGCCGCCGAGGGCCTTGCCTAGGGTGCCGGTGATGATGTCGACGCGGTCCATGACGCCGTGCAGCTCGGGGGTGCCCCGGCCGCCGGGGCCGACGAAGCCGACGGCGTGCGAGTCGTCGACCATCACCATGGCGTCGTAGCGGTCGGCCAGGTCGCAGATCTCGGCGAGCGGCGCCACGTAGCCGTCCATGGAGAAGACGCCGTCGGTGACGATCAGTCGGCGCCGGGCGGACTGCGCCTCCTTCAACTGCTGTTCCAGGTCGGCCAGATCACGGTTGGCGTAGCGGAAGCGGCGGGCCTTGGAGAGCCGGATGCCGTCGATGATCGAGGCGTGGTTGAGGGCGTCGGAGATCACCGCGTCCTCGGGGCCGAGCAGCGTCTCGAAGACACCGCCGTTGGCGTCGAAGCAGGAGGAGTACAGGATCGTGTCCTCCTGGCCGAGGAAGGCGGACAGCCGCGCCTCCAGCTCCTTGTGCACCTCCTGCGTACCGCAGATGAAGCGCACCGACGCCATGCCGTAGCCCCAGCGGTCCAGCGCCTGGTGGGCGGCGGCGATCACCTCGGGGTGGTCGGCGAGACCGAGGTAGTTGTTGGCGCAGAAGTTGAGCACCTCACCGGGCTGCCCGCCGGCGGTGACCTCGACGGTCGCGGACTGCGGGCTGCCGATGACCCGCTCGGGCTTGTGCAGCCCGGCGGCACGGATCTCGTCGAGAGTGGTGCGCAGGTCGTCGCGCACGGAGTCGAACATCGAAGAAGCTCCTAAGGGTTACGCGGTCCAGTCGAGGATGACCTTGCCGCCGCGGCCGCTCGCCGCGTCCGCGAAGGCCGCCTCGAAGTCGCGGTAGTCGTACCGGCCGGTGATCACGGGGCTGAGGTCGAGGCCCGCCTCCAGCAGGACCGACATCGCGTACCAGGTCTCGAACATCTCACGGCCGTAGATGCCCTTGATGGTGATCATCGAGGTGACGATCCGGGCCCAGTCGACCGGGAACTCCTCGGCGGGCAGGCCCAGCATGGCGATCCGGCCGCCGTGCGTCATGTTGGCGATCATGTCGCGCATGGCCTCGGCCCTGCCGGACATCTCCAGTCCGATGTCGAAGCCCTCGCGCAGCCCCAACTCCTGCTGTCCGTCGGCGATCGAGGTCTCCGCCACGTTGAGCGCCAGGCTCACCCCGATCTTGCGGGCCAGTTCCAGGCGCTCCTCGCTGACGTCGGTGATCACGACGTTGCGGGCGCCCGCGTGCCGGGCCACGGCGGCGGCCATCAGACCGATCGGGCCCGCACCGGTGATCAGCACGTCCTCGCCGACCAGCGGGAAGGAGAGCGCGGTGTGCACCGCGTTGCCGAACGGGTCGAAGATCGCGGCGACATCGAGGTCGACCGGGACCCGGTGCACCCAGACGTTGCCGGCGGGCAGCGCGACGTACTCGGCGAAGGCACCGTCGCGGCCGACCCCGAGCCCGACCGTGGCCCGGCACAGGTGCCGGCGTCCGGCCAGGCAGTTGCGGCACTTTCCGCACACCAGATGGCCCTCGCCGCTGACCCGGTCGCCGGGCTTGATGTCGGTGACGTCCCGGCCGGTCTCCACGACCTCGCCGACGAACTCGTGCCCGAGCACCAGCGGTGTCCGGATCGCCTGCTGCGCCCAGCCGTCCCAGGACCGGATGTGCAGGTCGGTGCCGCAGATGCCGGTGCGGAGCACCTTGATGAGTACGTCGCCGGGTCCGACGGCGGGCTCGGGGACGTCCGCGAGCCAGAGCCCGGGCTCCGCCTTCTCCTTGACCAGCGCCTTCACGCGTACGGCTCCTGAGGGTGAGATCCCGGACACGGGCATGCCGAAACAGCCCGGACCCGGGAAGAGGAGTGGTGACCACTGCAATCTGCCGTACGGCGTGCCGCCGGTCCATCGAGGATTTCTTAACCGCGGCCCAAGCTCCGCTTCACACCCTCACAGCGGCAGTCCGCCGCCGTCCCGCCGCTCCAGCCGTACGGCGAGGTCCACGGCGGTGGACTTGATCGTCTCCAGGCCGGTCCTGCCCCAGGTCCGGGGCGCCACGTCGGCCACGCACACCGTCCCCAGGACCATGCCCGTGCTGTCGATGAGGGGCGCGCCCAGGTAGGAGCGGATGCCGAACTCGTCGACGACCGGGTTGCCCGCGAAACGCGGGTAGTCGAGGACGTCCTCGAGGACCAGCGCCTTGCGCCGGACGACGACATGGGGGCAGAAGCCGTGGTCGCGGGGCATGCTGCGGCCGAGCTCCGGGCTGGTGCCGTCCCCCTTGCGGTACGGCACGCCGGCCGGGCGGCACAGGCCCGCGAAGAACTGCCGGTGCTCGTCGAGGAAGTTGACCATCGCGTACGTCGCCCCGGTCACCTCGGCGAGACGGCTCGCGTAGGCGTCGAGGGCGGGATCGGTGCGTTCCCCGAGTCCCAGCCCGCGCAGCCGGCGCGCGCGGGCGGGGGCTTCCTTGTCCTCCGGGGTAAGCAGCAGACGACCGGCCGGGCGGGGCGGGTCGTAGCTCATGGGCGCACTCCGTCGCTGTGGTCGTATGACATGGGCGGGCTCCGTGGGGTGTGCGGGGATCACATGTGGGCGCCGTGGCCGGTGGGGGCGGCCGGAGCATGGGCGATGAGGTGCTTGACCAGGGTGAGCAGGGTCTGGACGCCCGAGCTGGAGATCCGGGCGTCGCAGCGCACGACGGGTACGTCGGGATCGAGGTCGAGGGCGGCCCGGACCTCCTCGGGGTGGTAGCGGTAGGAGCCGTCGAACTCGTTGATCGCGAGGATGAAGCCGAGGCCGCGCTGCTCGAAGAAGTCGACGGCGGCGAAGCAGTCCTCCAGGCGGCGGGTGTCGGCGAGGATCACCGCGCCGAGCGCGCCCTCGCAGAGCTCGTCCCACATGAACCAGAACCGCTCCTGTCCGGGCGTGCCGAACAGGTACAGCACATGCTGCGGGTCGAGGGTGATGCGGCCGAAGTCCATCGCCACCGTGGTCTCGACCTTGTTCTCGACACCGTCGAGACTGTCGGTCGCGGCGCTGACCGTGGTGAGCAGCTCCTCGGTGCTCAGCGGTGCGATCTCGCTGACGGCGCCGACGAAGGTCGTCTTGCCGACCCCGAAGCCGCCCGCCACCAGGATCTTCAGCGCGGTGGGGAACGGGTCGCCGCCGTCGTAGTCAGAGCTGTCGTCGTAGTCCATCGAGCACTGCCTCCAGAAGAGCCCGGTCAGTCGGGTTGTGGTGGAACTCGGGGGGCTTGGTGGTGAGCGCCCCGCAGTCGACGAGGTCCGACAGCAGCACCTTGGTCACCGCCGCTGGCAGCTTCAGGTGGGCCGCGACCTCGGCGACCGAGACGGGGGCGCGGCACAGGTCGAGCGCCTCCGTGTGTTCGGGGCCCAGATAGCCGAGGGGGGTCGCCCCAGTGGCCATCACCTGGGAGATCAGGTCGAGGGCGACGGTGGGCCGGGTCCGGCCGTTGCTGACCGTGAAGGGGCGCACCAGCCGTCCGGCCGCGTCGTCGAGCCAGGGCCCGTCGCCGGCCGCCGCCACGCTCAAGGCCTCGACGCCGAGGGTTCGACGGCGTGCTGCCGGGGGGCGGTGACCAGATAGGGGCGGACGCTCTTGACCAGCATCGCCATCTCGTAGCCCAGCACCGCGGCATCGGCCTCGCGGCCGGCCAGCACCGCGAGACAGGTGCCGGATCCCGCGGTGGTCACGAACAGCAGGGTCGAGTCGAGTTCGACGACGACCTGGCGGACGTCTCCGCCGTCACCGAAGCGGATCCCGGCGCTGCGCCCGAGGGAGTACAGCCCGGAGGCCAGGGCGGCCATGTGGTCGGCGCTGTCCGGGTCGAGGCCGTGGACCGACTTCACGAGCCCGTCGCAGGACAGGAGCACCGCACTGCTGGTGTGCGGGACGCGCTGCACGAGGCCGCTCATCAGCCAGTCGAGATCGGACGCATGGCCGGTGGGCGCTTCGCTCGCCATGATGGATCGACTCCTTGAGGTACGAAGGTCTGCGGGAGCGCTGGGCAGGGGGGTGGGTGCGTGCGGGGTCATCCGGCTGTCGCGCTCCCGTCGTGCCGGTTGGTGTGATCGGGGCGGGACAGCTGCGCGGGGCGCGCCTCGGTGATGCGCGCCGTGGGCACGTCCGCCTCCATGAAGTCCGCGCCGGCGTGGTCCAAGTGCTCCGACTCCAGGTGCTGTTGGGCCTCGGCGAGGCCGATGCCGCGCTGGAAGGCGGCCATGAGGCCGGGGTCGTGGCCGGGGACGTGCTCGGGTTCCTGGCGCGGGACGGGGCCGTCGCGCAGTTGGGGGGCGATGTGTTCCTGGGCGCGGCGCCGGGGGAGCTGGGGCTTGCCCATGGTGCCGCGCACGGCGCCGGAGCGCGGGGTGGGCGGGGCGACGGTGTGCTCGGCGACGATGTGCCGGTCCTCGGGCCGGATGCCCGGTACGGCCTCGGCGATGGTGCGTCGTTCCTCGTGGGCCCCGCGCACGGGCAGGGGCGCGGGCCCGCTGCCGTTCGCCGTGGG